>JBBDMV010000032.1:0-1281 GCA_040878115.1 Balneolales bacterium | reverse complement strand
ACATTTACGCAAATGTACTGATTGCAAATCCAGAATTTTGTATTCATGAAAAAACCACGTATTTACAATTACGGCATCATGCGCAGTCACGGAAAAGGTGTAGCGGCGAGACGCCGCAGCATAGTGTGGAACAGGCAAGATGCCTGTTCCGGCGTTAGTTGTTTTATAAACACACTCACTACCCACGTCAGCGCAAGTTGGGCATATGATGTTAGTATTGCCCCAGATAATCATCCCAACTGAAGTCGAAAACTTGTCTGAAGCAATCCACCCCGGCTGCGCTCATCCTGACGTGCAAATCCAGCGTCAGTTCGTCCCCAGCTGGTCCGTAACCTCATACGCCGACGGGCCCAGTTGGAAGAGCAAATCCAGTAAACTTAAATCAGGGATGAAACCTTCAAAATGCTGATGGTACCGTGGATGCTTGAAATCCGGTTCTATTCGAAACGAAGATTGGCGTTGGTAATTTTGGCTGTTCTGGTCCTGGAAGACCTGGGTAGCATGTAACCGCCTGGCAAATTCATCCGGGCCTGAACTATAACTCGGTATCTGGCTCGCCCATTCTATTTCAAGATCAAGTTGCAGATAAACAAACAGGCGGCCCATAAAGAAGCGGAGAAACCCTACGAGCATCTCATGTTCGCGAGCCTGTTCGAGATCGGCCCGGATTTCAGGCTCGTAATAATCGAAATAGATGCTGTTGCGGTAGTTATACTCCAGGGCGCGAATATGCCTGGTAACCCAATCGGTACTGTGGTCGATCCGCACTTCGGTAAGGGGCTTTTTCCTGTCTTCGGTGATAATGGGAATATTAAGCCATTGAAACCCCTCCGGTGTCCTGATCTTGCCACGATGTACCCTGCTTTTACGGGAGTATGGTCCGGTATCAAGCAACACCGTACGATCGGCCTGCATCACACAGGCTAAAAAATAAAGGCCCGGAAGGTAAGCCGGATATAAAAGCGCAAGTTTCATCAGGAAGTTTTCATCGTGTGGGCAACCAAGGTACACAATACGAAGATTATTTGTAGCCTAACTCTACCCCGGACTAACATTTCTTGCTGATATTCCTGGTTAGGCAACAAATGAAAATGTAATTTTTGACCTCCTCAAAGCGAAAAGGTGCCTTAATAATTAAGGTAGGATTTTCAGGTACACTATATTGGCAAAAAGCCGGGCCCGAAGCTCGTTTCGGCCTTGGTTTGGACTGCTCCTAAATATGCAAGGGGAAAGCAAGGCTTTTCCGGGAGTTGGTACGGACGAGGTACGGACCAGGTACAG
>JBBDMV010000031.1:0-34895 GCA_040878115.1 Balneolales bacterium | reverse complement strand
ATGGTACCGATGTTAACGTGAGGCTTGCTGCGATCAAATGTTTCTTTTGCCATTGGATAAAACTTTAGAGTTTTACGGTTTCGTTATTTTTTTTCTTCAATTACTTCTTTTGCGATGGCCTCAGGTACCGGTGCGTACTTACTAAACTCCATCGAGTAAACGGCCCTACCCTGTGACTGTGACCGAAGGTTAGTTGAGTAACCAAACATTTCAGCCAAAGGAACTTCAGCGTCAATTACAGAACCATCAACATTGGTTTCCATTTTGCCAATTATACCTCTGCGGCTACTTAAGTCTCCAATAATATCACCCATATAATCTTCAGGGGTAATTACCTCAACCTTCATAATGGGTTCAAGCAAAATAGGACCTGCTTTACGGGCTGCTTCACGAAAACCTAATTTTGCACACATCTCAAAACTAACAGCATCGGAATCCACATCATGATAAGAACCATCAAATACTCTTACGTTTACACCTTCAATGAGGTAATTGGCTTGAATACCGGAAGTAAGACCTGATTTAAATCCTTTTTCTACTGAACTGATGAATTCACGTGGAATATTACCACCAACAACTTCATTCTTAAACTCAAAACCGGTGTGGCCTTCAATCGGAGTTATCTCAAACTGGATATCGGCAAACTTACCTTTACCACCGGTTTGTTTCTTATAGATTTCCCGATGAGTAACAGCTTTTGTAATACTCTCACGATAAGATACCTGTGGCTGACCAACATTGGCTTCCACTTTAAACTCTCGTTTCAGGCGATCAACAATAATTTCAAGGTGAAGTTCGCCCATACCGGCAATGGTAGTCTGGCCGGTTTCATCATCAACACTAACCTTAAACGTAGGATCTTCTTCCATAAGCTTAACAAGGCCCTGCGATAACTTATCGTTATCAGCTTTGGTCTTAGGCTCAACAGCCAGTTTAATAACAGGCTCAGGGAAGACCATTTTTTCCAAAATGATTGGTGAATCTTCAGCGGAAAGTGTATCCCCGGTTCTAACTTCTTTAATTCCTACAGCTGCGCAAATATCACCTGCACGTACCGTTTTAATATCTTCCTTAGAGTTTGCGTGCATCTTCAGCAAACGTCCCACGCGCTCTTTTTTACCCGTAGTCGTATTTAATACATACGAACCGGCATTTAACTCTCCTGAATATACCCGGATAAAAGTAAGCTTACCAACATAAGGGTCGGTCATGATCTTAAATGCCAGTGCTGAAAAGGGTTCATCAAACAGAGGCTTTCTTGATAATTTTACTTCTTCGTCTTCTGGTGAAATACCGTCAACAGCTTCAACATCGGCTGGTGAGGGCATAAATTTGATGATGCTATCAAGCATCGCCTGAACACCTTTGTTTTTAAAAGCAGACCCACATAATACAGGTGTAATAGCCAGGCTTAAAGTAGCAGCTCTAATCGCATTTTCAATTTCCTCACGCTCAATAGGCTCATCCATCAAGTATTTTTCCATGAGGGCTTCGTCCTGATCAGCAATCGATTCGATCATGATCTTACGATATTCTTCAGCCTTTTCTATCAATTCTTCGGGAATATCAATTACCTCGTAATCCATTCCCATGGTGCTGTCATCCCAGATGATGCCTTTCATGTCCAATAGGTCCACAACGCCTTTGAAGTTCTCTTCATTCCCGATGGGGATTTGAAGCGCCACAGGATTGGCCTTAAGTCGCCTTCTCATGGAATCAAGCACATTGAAAAAATCAGCGCCGGTCCTGTCCATCTTATTGACAAACGTCATGCGAGGCACGTTGTACTTATTTGCTTGTCGCCACACCGTTTCTGATTGCGGCTGTACAGCTGCCACGGCACAAAATACGGCAACAGCACCATCAAGAACACGGAGGGAACGCTCAACCTCAACGGTAAAATCTACGTGTCCCGGAGTATCAATAATGTTAATTCGGTAATCATTCCAATAACAGGTGGTTGCCGCAGATGTAATGGTAATACCACGCTCCTGCTCCTGCTCCATCCAGTCCATAACAGCGCCGCCATCATGAACCTCACCCATTTTATGACTGATACCGGTGTAATATAGAATGCGCTCGGTAGTCGTAGTTTTACCGGCATCAATGTGGGCCATGATACCGATATTACGCGTTTTTTTGAGCTCGTTTTGTATTGTTGTTGCTTCTGCCATTATAGTAGGGTATTGCTAAACTGTTTTTTAAAATCTAAAATGTGCGAACGCTTTGTTTGCTTCAGCCATTCTGTGTGTTTCATCTTTCTTACGTACCGCTCCGCCCTCGTTGTTTGATGCATCAATCAACTCACGCGCCAAACGGCTTGCCATTGATTTGTCATTACGGCTGCGGGCTGATCGGATCAACCAGCGCATACTCAAAGCAGTTGCTCGCTCAGGACGAACTTCTGAGGGCACCTGATAGGTTGAACCACCGACCCGACGGCTTTTAACTTCCAAAACAGGCGCCACGTTACTTAAGGCATCACGGAATATTTCGATACCTGATTTTCCGGTTTTTTCCTCAATAACCGAAAAAGCCTGGAACAAGATTTTTTGGGCAACATTCTTCTTCCCGTCTCTCATCATGTTATTCAAAAACCTGGTTACCAGCTTATCCGCAAACTGCGGGTCTGGCTTAATTTCTCTTTTTTCTGCTGTTCTTCTTCGCATTGTATCAACGAATGAAATTACAAGTTAAATTACTTTACTTCTTATACTTTACTTAAGACTTTGGACGCTTGGTACCGTAGTGACTTCTGGCCTGGCGCCGTTCACTAACACCGGCGGTATCGAGTGCACCCCGAACAACATGATATCGTACACCCGGCAAATCCTTCACACGTCCACCCCTGATCAACACTATACTGTGTTCTTGCAGGTTATGTCCTTCTCCCGGTATATAAGCTGTAACCTCGAGGTTGTTTGTCAATCGCACCCTGGCTACTTTACGCAGAGCGGAGTTTGGCTTCTTAGGAGTAGTTGTGTAAACACGAGTGCACACCCCTCGTTTTTGAGGGCAACTCTGCAGAGCCGGCGCAGTAGTTTTGCTTACTTTACTTTTTCTGCCTTTTCTGATTAATTGTTGTATTGTTGGCACGGTTATAAAATCTGTTTAAATTTGTTGTTCAGAGCTTTGAAATATAGTGCTTATTTTGTCCTGATTGCAAATGCAAAGCAAAACTTTTTTCCGGAAAACGTAAATGATTCCAATAACCCTCTTTTCCCGGGCCAAATGAGCCAATAAACCTGTTGACTGATCTATAATAGTATACCATTGAAATTAACCTCATTACCCGGAGTTACACAAAATCGGCTAAAAGCGCTGACATCATCCGGCATATTTACCGTTCAGGACGTCCTCGATTTTTTCCCGCGTCGATATCTGGATAAAACCAACATTTTACACGCTGCACAACTTGAAGGCAACGGCGAACAAGTTACTGTCATTGGCCGGATCTCAAAAGTTCAAGAATTAGGCTTTGGCAGAAAAAAACGTCTTGTAGCAACTTTGCAGGATGATACCGGGTCAGTTGATGGTGTCTGGTTCAAGGGCCTTTCTTATTTTAATAAAATGCTAAAACAGGGTACAACGGTCGCTTTCTTTGGTACCGCCAAACATTTCGGCCGGTCCATCTCGATGACTCATCCGGATATTGAAAAGATTGATGATATCAACGAACGAAAGCCTGATAGTATTTTCCCTGTTTATTCCGGGAATAACTTTTTTTCAAAAACCTACATCACTTCTAATATAATAGCCAAGTGGGTTTCAGAGATCCTTAAATCATATAGACCTGAAGAATTTCTTCCAAACCAATTACTTCGGGATTTGAACCTGCCGTTGCGGCCAGAATCTTACAGGATGGTCCATTTTCCCAAAGGTCCACAAGAAGCAGATCTTGCACTCAAACGTTTTAAGTTTGAAGAACTTTTTTTATTTGAACTGAGCGTAGTAAAATTAAAAATGCATGTAATTGATAAGAACCCCGGCCTCCTCCTGCCGGGTCCAGTAGATCTCACACGTCGTTTTTTTAATGAAATACTGCCTTTCGAGCTGACAGAAGGCCAAAAGGTTGCTATGAAAGATATCAAAAAAGATGTCCGGTCCGGTAATCAAATGAACAGGCTTATTCAGGGCGATGTAGGTTCGGGAAAGACGGTTGTTGCTATTGGGGCTATTCTATTGGCAATCGATAATGGCTTTCAGGCGGCATTCATGGCCCCCACTGAGATTCTTGCTGAACAGCATTACCGCACACTCACCAAGTATCTTGAACCTCTCGGGCTCAACATTCGCCTTCTTCTTGGTAACCAAAAAGCGGCTTTAAGAAGCGATGTCCTTTCCGATCTCGCGGGCGGAAAGGCCCATATCGTGGTGGGTACACATGCTATCATTCAAAAGCAGGTCAACTTTACGAATCTGGGCATGGTGATTATCGACGAACAACATCGTTTTGGAGTCGTGCAACGAGCCTTTTTAAGAGAAAAAGGCGAGAACCCACATATTCTGGTCATGTCAGCCACCCCTATTCCCCGCTCACTGGCTATGACACTGTATAGTGATCTGGATATTTCCCTGATCAAAGGATTGCCAGGCGGACGAAAGCCCATTATAACGGGTGTACGCGGTGAGAAAAAACGAGAAGATGTGTACAACTTCCTGGATACAGTTATTGCACAGGGCGGCCAGGCCTATATAGTCTACCCTCTTGTAGAAGAGTCCGAGGCCATGGACCTGAAGGATGCCACGGTGGGTTTCGAACAGATTAAGCAACGTTTCCCGGGTTATGAAGTCGGGCTGCTGCATGGCAGGTTGAAAACTCAGCAAAAAGATGAGATCATGCAAAAGTTCGTCAGAAATGAAATTCAAATTCTCGTCTCAACCACCGTTATAGAAGTGGGTGTGGATGTACCTAACGCCAGTGTAATGATGATTGAGCACGCCGAGCGGTTCGGACTTTCCCAGCTCCATCAATTGCGCGGACGTATTGGTCGCGGCCCCAGACAAAGTTATTGCATTTTGATGGCTGATGTAAAACAAAGCAAAGAAGCCAAGATCCGCCTTCAAACGATGAACGATACTAATGATGGATTTAAGATCTCAGAAGTTGACCTGAAGCTTCGCGGACCGGGTGATTTCCTGGGCACCAAACAAAGTGGGGTGCCGGATTTCAAAGTTGCCGATATCGTGGAAGACCAACCCATCCTGGAACTTGCCAAAACCAAAGCTCTGGAACTATTAGGCGCAGACCCAGAGCTTGAGAAAACCGATAATGCAAAGTTAAAGGCCAAGTTCCTACCGTTGCTGGAGGAGAAAAAAAAGTTTTATCAAATGAGCTAGTTCTTTGATCTTTAATTTGTATCTCCATTTCGAGAAGCATCCCTTACTTCCCAACCTTTTTATTAAATGTCGCGGCACAGTACGGGCCAATTATATTTACGCTCTGGGATGATAGGATTTATGCACTTCATGCAAAAAAGACCGGTTTACATGGGTATAAATTTCTGTAGTCAGTATTGAAACATGCCCCAGCATTTCCTGGACCGCCCTTAGATCAGCGCCCCCTTCAAGTAAATGTGTAGCAAAGCAATGTCTTAATGTGTGTGGGTTAACCTTCTTTTCAATTCCTGCCAGTAAAGACGCCTTCTTTACTATTTTCCATATACCCATACGGGACAAAGGGCTCCCCAGTTTCGCATTCAAAAAAACGGCATTTTTGCTTTTCTCAGGATCTCTGACAAACGAGGGCCTGACTTGTATATAATCCTGCAATATTTCGGTAGCCGTATCGCCAATAGGTACCAGCCTTTCCTTGCTACCCTTGCCAACTACTTTTATAAAGCCTGTTTCTAAAAAAAGCTGGTCCAGCCGGAGTTGAATAACCTCGCTTACCCGCATACCGGTAGCGTACATGCATTCCAGAATAGCAGAATCTCTTATACCGGCATTTGTTTCTTTATCGAAGGCGACTAGAAGGCGGCTTACTTCATCCTGATCAAGTACAGCAGGCAGTTTTTTTGCTTTCTGTGGGATTTGAAGTAATTCGGCTGGGTTAGCATTACACCAGCCCTCAACAACTGCAAACTCATGAAAGCTTCGGATGCTTGAAATATTTCTGGCGATAGTTGTGACCGCCAGGCTCATTTCCATGAGCTCTTTTAAGTAATCTTCAATATGCCTGAGCGTAATACCACCCAATTTCTGAACGGTTAAGTCATGATGAACAAAATATAAATAGCGCCTCAAATCATTTTTATACGATTGAATTGAAGCATCCGATAGACCTTTCTCAAGTTTTAAGAACCTGAGGTACAAGGTTAATTCATCGTAGAAAAACTTTTCCACTTCTAATTTACCTGAGTTGACGTATTGACCTGCTCAGGCTGATCCTTCTTTGATCCCTTCTCTTCAGGTTGACCATTATCAAGTTTTTCCTGATCCGGATACTCAATCCGACCATGATACATCCCCACCAGAATTTTCAAAAAGCTTTCTTTGATAACGGTCAGGTTCTGAAAAGTAAGCGACGTATTGCTGAGCTGGCCTTCGGCTATACGCTCATCAACCATCCGGCTTACCAGATTTTCAAGCTTGGTATAACTCGGATCTTTCATAGCACGGGAGGCGGCTTCAATACTATCAGCTAAAAGCATAATACCGGTTTCTTTCGTGTGAGGAATGGGTCCGTCATATCTAAAATCCTCTTCTTGTACTTCCTGTTTATTCTCTAACTGATGGGAAGCTTTTTCATAAAAAAAACTGATCATGGAGGTTCCATGATGAGACCTTATAAAATCAATGATAACATCCGGCAAGTTTATCTCTCTGGCCATTTTCACCCCTTTGCTAACATGATTTTTAATGACAAGAGCGCTCATTCGCGGCTTAAGCTTATCATGTTCGTTTCGGCCTGATTGATTCTCTACGTAATACTCAGGCTTATCCAGTTTACCGATATCATGGTACAAGCCACCGACGCGACACATCAGTGAGTTTGCTCCGATGGATGCTGCTGCGGCTTCTGATAAGTTGGCCACTTGTAAACTATGATGAAATGTACCAGGTGCCCGGTTCATCAAATCCTTCAATATAGGATGATTTGTGTCACTTAATTCAAGTAACGATACATCTGTGGTTACCCTGAATACCCTTTCAATTAACCAAATCAAGGGAGCTGTAAGCCAAATGCCCATTGCATTTGGAACGAGAGAGCCCATGTTATTTGTGAAGGTACCCCAACCACCGAGTTTGGTCATAGTGAAGGCAAACAAAACAAAAGCATAGGATACATAAAGAAGGCCAGGTGTAGTTAAATAAAACTGGCTGCTTTTCTTAATATCACGCACTGAAAAAACGGCTAAACTGCAAGCTACTATGGTTGCCAAGACATATTGATAGCTACTGCCATGCATAAATCCTGTCATCAAAGCTATAGTAATAGTGGTCATTAAACCCACCCGGGAATCAAAAATAATGGTAAGGATCACAGGGGCCAATGCTACAGGAACCATATAGGGCGAAAAACCTTCCATCGCTCCAAGTAAGGCACTTGCTGCATATACCAGTGAGATAACAAGAAATACTAAGAGGAACATGGCATTATTTTCGTAAATTCTTCTGCGGTACAAATAGATGTACATAAAGAAAACGATAAAAATAGTCAGCATTATAAGCCCTTGACCTACATAGCGCTGCCAACGGTCCAGATTGCTCGCCCGATCAGCGCGGGCTATGGCCAGGCTTTCAAGCATGGTGTATATTTCAGGTGTGATCAAATCTCCCTTCCTGACGATGACTTGTCCTGCAGCTACAGCTCCTTTAGTTGGTGAAATTTCATCAACTCCTTCATCAATTCGTGCCTGGGTTTCACCTTCGTTAAAATTGAGGTTTGGCTCTATGATAAGGTTGAATAGCTGAGAGGCTGTAGTTGCAGCATCTTCTCCAAGAGAATTCGACAGGATAACCCGTGCATACTCACGGCTTTGCGAAACATCCCTAACATTCGGCACACTATAACTTCGTTCTGTTCTGTTTTGTAAGCTTCGTACAGTTATTTCACTTAGGTTCAAGTCTTCTTTTGACCTGTTTATGACTCCGCTGCGTAAAACATCACTTATAACCTGCTCAAGCTTAAGCCTTATATCTATACCGACAAACCTGCTGCTTCCCGGTTCCTGCCCCTCCGCTTCATTTAACAGAATGGCAGCATAATCTTTCAGCAAAACTTCCCAGCCGTTATCATCTAAATCAACCCTGGATTTTTCTTTCTGCCGGACAAAAGCCAGACTATCCTCAGTTGCTTCCTCTTCGTTGGCAATGCTTTTCTGCCATTTTGCGTATTTATCCAGCACAGGGTCAAATTTTCGGAATAGGGAATCAAGCTTGGTCTGGATACGTATATTGGCTTTATCATCCACGTGGAAAATAGGAACAGTGGAAGCTTCTACCTCTTCTACCTCTTCTTGAATTTCCTTCTCCTCTTTAACCAGACTGAAGGTAAACTGGGCAGTAAGGTCTTCATCTCTCCATGGCTCACCAATTTCGACCTTTATATCCTGAACCGATGTTCTTGGGTAAATTACTATCACTAAAGCAAGAAACAATAGTGAAATAATCGGTTTGATATATTTTTTTTCAGATAAAAAAGTAACCTGCTCCTCTTTTTTCCGTTTAGCAGATTTAAAAGGTATGGGCCCCTTTTTTTTTCTTCCAAGTCCTAATTTTTCTAGTATGCTCATAATTTTGAGGGAGTAGAAATCGGGAAACTTAATTCATGCATAAGTTTACGATAGTTCATCATTATAACAAAAACATTTTAAACATAATCATATCCCACTTACTCATTTATACATCCTCTTCCTTAATCACTTTTTTCCGATTTATAACTTTTCTGAGGTAATAGCTGATCGTAGAAAAAGCAAAGTAGAAGATAACTCCAAGAAACGTAAACCAGGGCCAGGCTATATCTGTAGTATTGATCAGGGTAAACATTATTGTTATGCAAAAAATCAATCCTGCAACGGCATCTTTAAACAGATATTGGGTATAACGTCCTACTAAAAATGACCCGAGTAGTCCACCGTAGGTAAATCCGGCAATTGCAAGACCTAGTTCAATTACAGGATTCTCCTGACTGGTAAATGATGCGGCAAACAAGAAGAAAACACCGGTCCATAAAATCATCAGCCTTCTTGAGATTGTCATGGCATTATCTTTTTCAGCTAGTTTGGGGAATAAATCAAACAAGGTGGATGAGGAAAGTGCGGAAAGCGAGCTGCTCAGTGTACTCATGGCAGCAGCAAAAAGTCCGGCTATAATTAATCCTGCCATGCCAAAATTGAGCTGCTCGGTAGAGAATTTTATGAGTACATCATCCGCTCGGTTAAGACCAAGTTGATCAATAGATAAGCCTCCGTAGAATCCAAAAATATACATACCAACCATCAGAAAAAGGCAGAATTGCATGAATACGAACAGGCCACTAAATATAAGAGCTTTCTGAGCATCATGAAGCTCCTTGCATGCAAGGAGCCTTTGCACCATCAGATGATCAGTTCCATGGGATGCCATAGATAAGAAAGTTCCTCCGATAACGGCTCCAATGAAGTTATACTGGTTAATGAACAATTCTGAGAAGGTTTCCGGCCAGTCTATAAAAGTAACCTTCCCGGCATCAGCGAGCTGAGGCCACAGCGGATCAACCATATTGGTACTCACGTAAATGATTATGTAGACCCCGCCCAGCGTATAAACGGCTAACTGTAGAACATCAATCCAGATTACGGACTTCAATCCACCGTAATAGGTGTAAGCAAGCGTCAATAGGGCGATGATGCCAATGGAAACCGGATAACCCAGACCTGTTATAACCTGAATGGGTATTGCTGCAGCGAACAAACGTACCCCATCCGCGAGTAAACGGGTTACAAGAAATACCCCCGAAATCAAACGCTGATACTGAGTTCCAAAACGTTCTTTAAAGAATGTGTAGGCTGTTTTTTGCTCACCCCGGAAATACGAGGGTAAAATCAGGTAGGCAACCAGAAATCTACCAATAATATATCCTAAAACAATCTGTAAAAAAGTAAAACTCCCCAGATACGCAACTGCCGGAATAGACAATACTGTTAGAAGACTGGTTTCAGTGGCAACGATGGAAAAAGAAACAGCCCACCAGGGAACTTTACCGTCCGTTTTAAAGTAAGTTGTGGGATCGGTGGGCTTACCTCCTGCTTTGATCCCTACATAAACACATAGCATGAGGTAAAAAACTATAACAGCTAAGTCAAGCAGAGACAAACCCATAAATGATAAATCCATTAATTATTTCCGTTTGTACCGAGGTATTCAAGAGCAGCGTCGGTATTCTCAACCGACACGAAAACATCATTCAATTTGGATATTTCAAGCAATTTTCTCACCTGATTGGTGATGCCCACCAATACAAGTCTACGTCCGTTATCTCTGTATAGGCGTTGGGCCAAAAGAAGTGAGCCGAGACCGCTGGAATCCGTAAATGTAATAGAGCTTACATCAATTACAAGATCATTGTCTTCTTCAGTATCCAAAATCACAACTCGGCTCTTCAGCTCTGTCGCCAGCTTACTATCCAATCGATTAGATTTTAAACTCAGAATGGAGATGTCACCGCTTTTCTTGATTTTGAGTTTCATGGGGGGTAATGATTTTATAATTGATTATTCCGCATGATGATCTTTTAAATCCAAAAGCTGTGTTTTTTCACACGCGATCCATTATTCAAACTGCTGCTGTACGAGTTAAATATAAAGGAGATGCTTCCAGAAATTAAGGATTTATAGTAAAAGTTATCTATTCGATGATGATAACCAACTATAAGGCATATTTCAATTATTCATTCACCATCTGTAACAATTCCTTTTCGCCGATTACAGTCACACCAAGATCTCTAGCTTTTTCCAACTTGCTGCCTGCGGACTCACCGGCAAGAACATAATCGGTATTTTTGCTTACGGAACCGGAAGTCTCACCACCGTTCTTTTCAATGACTTCCCTTGCTTCATTTCTTTTGAGGGTGGGCAGGGTTCCTGTCAATACGAAAGTTTTTCCAGAGAACCTCAATGATACTTTTTTTTCAGCAACCATTTGCAGGTCGTAATGTTTAAGTCTTTCCACGACAGCATTATTCTGTTCATTCTTAAAGAAAAACTTAACAGATTCAGCAATTTTCGGTCCTATAGACCCAACTTCTGTCATTTCTTCTACCGTAGCTTCTCGCAATAGATTTATTGATTTGAAAGCATTGGCAAGATCACGCGCTACGGTAACTCCCACAAAGCGAATACCTAAGGCATACAAAACTCTTTCAAAAGGTTGTTTCTTACTGTCTTGTATTGCTTTTAAAAGTTTTTTAGAACTTTTCTCTCCCATGCGATCTAAAGCAAATATTTGCTCATACTTAAGCTCATAAAGATCCGCATAGGTCTCAATAAGTTCTGCACTTACCAACTGATCAACTACCGACTCCCCCAGACCTTCTATATCGAGTGCATCCCGGGAAGCAAAATGCTGGATTCGGGCACGAACCTGTGGCGGACAAAGGGTGTTCATACAACGGTAATCTACCTCTCCAGGCAGCTTTATTAATTCGGACTTGCATGATGGACAATTCTTTGACATTACGTAAGGTTCTGAACGGTCTTTATCTTCCGGATCAAGCACCCTAACTACCTGTGGAATAATTTCGCCGGCTTTTTCTACCACAACCTGATCGTCAACCCGAATATCTTTCCGGCTAATTTCATCCTGATTATGAAGAGAAGCCCGTTTTACGGTAGTCCCTGCAAGCTGTACGGGCTCAAGTTCAGCTACGGGGGTAATCTTTCCCAACCGGCCAACCTGCAAAGTGATTTCATTGATTTTAGTTACACCCTGTGCGGCCTCGAATTTATAAGCGATTGCCCAGCGTGGCGCCTTCGCAGTCTGCCCCAGTATCTCCCGGTAGCGCTCCTCATTAACTTTGATCACGACCCCGTCACTTTCGAATGGATAAGTGTGCTTAAGCTCGTCCCATTTGTCAATAATTTCGTGAACCTCGGTAATTGATGTACAGCTTTTGGTATGGTCACAGGCTTGAAAACCCAGTTTTTCCAACTTATGTAGTTTGGCTTCCTGGGTCATCTCTTTTGTAGTCTCATCAAGTAAGTCAAAGGCAAAAAAACGAATCGGCCGCTTGGCCACTAACTTCGGGTCCTGCATTTTCATGGTCCCTGCAGCGGCATTTCGTGGATTGGCGAATATTGGCTTACCTTCTTTGCTACGCTCATCGTTCAATCTGGCAAAAGCATCTAATTCCATATAGGCCTCACCCCTAACATCGGTTACTTCGGCATAACCGCCACGTAAACGCAACGGAATATCGTGAATGGTTTTCACATTATGAGTGATATCATCGCCTTTCCTGCCATCCCCCCGCGTGGCCCCCAGGGTTAAATATCCATCATCATACCGCAGGCGGAGAGCCATTCCATCGTATTTCAATTCGACCATGTAAGTGTAATCGGAATGATCAAGAATATTTCGTACCCGCCGGTCGAATTCATCCAGGTCCTCATGACTATACGTATTCGACAGGCTGAGCATAGGAGTTTTATGCTCTACTGTCGGAAACTCTTTTGTCGGTTCCCCGCCAATACGGTTGGAAGGAGAATCAGGGGTTTGCAGATCAAACTGGATTTCGAGCTCAATTAACTCCTTCATCAGATGATCAAACTCCCAATCAGGCATTATAGGTTCTGCCTGCTGATAGTACGCTTCATTGGCTTCATTTAGGACCTTTCGAAGTCCCTGAATGTTCCTTTCGGCCTCCTCAAGGTTCATATTAATTAATCAGCGGACCGGACGCTTCACGAATTATTGAAGGAGGGGGCATGCCGGAGGGAATCGAATCAGTCATGGCCATTTTCCATTTAGGATCTTCGTTAAGAAAATCACGACTGATCCTGATGAATTGGTCTTCTGTCGAAAAACTCCGGATGTCTTCAATTCTTTGTCCATTGAACACCAGCTCCATTCGGCTATACTCTCCTCTGATGAGAATTTCATCAACGAACTTAGTATGTATTGCTTCCCCCTCCTCTATCCAGTAAGGGGTCAGAATATTATTGATATCCGTTTGAACACGCACCGGTTCAAGCTTATCATTGGCAGCATAGATGATAATACCAAGGGTATCAGCTAACTCTTCGGCTTGTGCTACCTCACTTACATCTTCATTATCATCTTCAAGAGTGTCTGGAGCAATTGGGAGTTGTACGGCTTCATCAAGATCGGCCGTTGAACCATTGCCTAAATTAAAGTTTAACGGGAAGATATCAGCTCGAAATGCGTAAAATGCAAAAAAAGCAATGAGAATGACACAAAACACGCTGGCGAATGTAAGGTACATTTTTGAATTATTCTCGAGCGGGTTAAAACGCTTCACCGTGTCCGCCCAGTCAACAGAACTTATGCTTGGAGGTTCAGGGGTCCGAAGATTGTAAGGTTTTGTAATATCAGGGCGTAAATCAAGACTATGATGACCTGCTGTGTGTGTGCTTTTGGTTTGTCTTATTTTTTCATCTTCCGCATCAAGGTAACGATCATCATCTAAAGAATTATTAGGTAAAACTGCTTTATTAGCTTCACCCGAGGGTGTATCTTTCTGCTTTCGATCATCCCCCTTGTTTTTCCCTTCTTTTTTACTTTTTTCTTCTACTCTCCGGTCTGCTTCTGCTTTTTTTTCAGAACTCGTCTGTGAAGAACCTGTTGAGGGCAGTGGTCCGGAAGGCTTAATCCCGCCACGGTCGCTACTATTGCCTCCAGATTTGTTAATGTACTTATCAGCAAGAAACCCCTCATATACATCCACTTCATGGTCATCTAAAGCCTGAATTATATCGTCATTACTTATACCCAGACCCTTAGCATAAGTACGAATAAAGCTTCGTATATAGATTTTGTTATTGGGGTTTTCAGTAAAAATGGTTCCATTATCAATCATCTCAATAATGTGGGCCGGTACCTTTGTTTTCTCGTATAACTCATTAAGGCTAACTTTTTTATACTTGCGAATAGCCTTAATATCTTCTATAAGGGTTGGCATTATAACAATGATTTATCTTCTGGGGGATACATATTTATTTGTAATATAACAAAAAACGGTTCAAATAGAGTTTAAGAATAATTGAAATTAAAAAAAGTAATACAATAGCACTTTTGAAATAATTGCACATATTGCCTGCACCTTAAAAGACTATATGCAAACTTAATTTAATATACAACCCCGTAAACTCCTATTGCCTGCCCACCAGGATAATCAATAAACGTAATTGATTATCTGATCTGTGATCTTACTTTTTGCTAAATGAAGATAAACCCTCCAACTTTAACAACAATAAAATTGACTTCTTACTATTTTACATAGAACACTTTAAACCATTCATCTCACATGTTCCAAATAAGACATACCATAATTTCAGAAGACGTAGCCAGAGTCAAATTTTCCTGTGACTTAACTCGATGTAAAGGTGCCTGCTGTGTTGTGGGTGATGCCGGCGCTCCTGTTACCAGAAATGAAGTCCCAGTGCTCCGAAAAGCTTACGATCAGCTTAAAGCCGAATTGAGAGAACGGGCGCGCCAGGTTGTTCATATGGACGGTATTATCAAGAAATCCGGTAAAGACCTTGAACTCACTTGCACAGACGATGCAGAGTGCATTTTTGTCACCTACGATAAGCACAATACAGCTATCTGCGCCATACAAAAAGCATACTATGAGGGACGATTTAACTGGATCAAGCCCGTTAGCTGCCATCTTTTCCCCCTCCGTATAATGGAAGTAGGAGGTAGAGAATACATAAATTACGAATATGTTCCATCTATTTGTTCACCGGCATGCGACAAAGGTGAGAAAGACGGACTATATTTGTCAGATTTCTTAAAGGATGCATTAATTCGCAAATACAGCGAATCCTGGTATGATGAATTTAACGAAGCATGTAAAAAATTAAGGAAAGCGTCATGATAACCTCCCGTCAACACCTTAGTCAGAAACAACATCTGCAACAGCGTATTTCACCGCAGCAAATTCAGTATATACGGCTGTTGCAACTGCCAACTGCAGCCCTTGAACAGCGTATTGAAGAAGAACTTGAAAACAATCCTTTGCTAGAAGAAGCCAATATCGAGGAAGCAGCTCCGGAGGATTACCTGGCTGAGGATAACGAAACGGAAAATGAGGATACCGATCCAGTTGACAGAGCCGATAGTGCAGAATGGGAGACTCTGGTACCCAAAGAAGAATGGGAGACCTTTACAGCAAATTCTCTCAGTGAAGGCTATCATCCTCCAGGGTATACCTCAGATGAGCCCTGGCAGGAAATCCCCAGACCATATCGTAGCACTCTGCTGGAAAACCTGGAAGAGCAGGTAAACTTACTTGATCTTAATGAAAATCAGAAGTTTATCGCAGACCAGATTCTAGGCTCTATTGACGAAGACGGTTACCTGCGACGAGACCTGAGAGCCATTATAGACAGCGTTGCATTTCAGTCAGGAACCTTGGTCAGGGAGGAAGACGCGGAAGAGGTTTTAAAAACAATACAACAACTTGAACCTGCCGGAATAGCAGCCAGAGATTTGAAGGAATGTCTGCTTGTTCAACTTGAGGTAATGAATAAAAACTCCAATGGTCGTGATATAGCCTATCATATCATTAAGGAGCATTGGGGCCTCTTTGAGAAAAAACATTACGATAAACTTCAAAAGAAGCTAAATGTCGATGAAGGCGAACTAAAAAAAGCTTTCCACTGCATCAAACTACTGGATCCTAAACCGGGTAATTTAGATGGTGAAACCGAGACTGGTTCAGGCACAGAGAACTACATTATACCTGATTTCGACGTACGTTATCAGCCAAAAACGGAAAAGATCGAAGAGGGAATGACTAAAGAGGATGGTGACTTCATCATCACATTGAATGAAAAAAATGCCCCGCAACTTAGGGTTTCTCCCAAATATGTCGAAATGTGGGAATCTATAATCACGGGAAAAAAAACTTCGGAAACTTCTGATTCAGAAACCCGCGAATTTATCAAGAACAAAATCGAAGCAGCCCGATGGTTTATTGACGGTATACGTCAAAGGCAAAATACGCTACTTTCGGTCATGAGAATCATTGTGTCACTTCAAAAGGATTTCTTTGCTTATGGGGGCGAGCTGAAACCCATGATACTCAAAGATGTTGCTAAACGTATCGAAATGGATATATCCACGGTATCAAGGGTATCAAGCGGAAAATTTGTTCAGACTCCCTTTGGTGTATATCCCCTTAAATATTTCTTCAACGAAGGAATAAAAACCCAGGATGGTCAGGAAGTATCAAGCAGGGCGGTGAAGAAGCTCCTGCAAAACCTGGTGGAGAATGAAGATAAGTCCAAACCTTTAAGCGATGAGGCATTAACTGCTAAACTAGAGAATAAAGGATATAAGATAGCCCGGCGAACAGTTAGCAAATACCGGGAACAACTAAACATTCCCGTAGCGAGATTGAGGGTAGGCTTATGACCTGTAGTTTGGTCTTTTGAAAGAGGTTAAATATTTTATTTGAGTGACGTTGCCAGATCCCAAAACTCGACGAAACCTGTAGCGAAATATACCCAGATCAGGAAATTTATCAGGAGAACTCCGTAAATAGCGGCCGTTAGCGGATAATAATAAAAACGTGTAACGGTATGATTTCCGGCATCGAAAGCCGAAAAAAGAAAGCTTCCAAAAAAAATGGTCAGAAACGTCAGGGCAGTAATGTTAACTAAAATAATACTGCTTCCCGACAAGATCAGAGCTATGAGCAAAGTTATAACAAAGAGATTGAGGTGCTGAGGCCAGAGTTGGAAAATTGCAGCTTGGCTAAAATGACGTATGTTATTGTTTACCAGGTAAAGCCAGCCTGTGCATACTACGTTGATCAGGATGGAAAAGGAAAATCCAATCAGAAAAATTACAAAATAGTTTGGTGTATAAGGATATACCAACTGAAGATGATATACAAGGGCCTCAAAACCCACCGAACTCAATGTGTATTTCGTTAATGCCAGTAAAAACAGCCCTCCCAATAAACCTTGCTGAATCAGGATCAAGATATTGGATTGACCCACGCGAAGGACACGGTGCATAACATCATTCATTAGAAACTTATGATTGTCAAAAAAACGAATCAATGCTTTCCGGTAGGTAGGCATCAATGAATAATGGATTACAAAAGAACCCCAAATTATCAGTAAGATCAAGATCAACCAGTTGGAGGAAGCTTCTTCAGGTAGTGCCCGTGGGTTAGCAAACAAAGCGTTATCATCAACAGCATATGATTGAATAACCTCTTCGATCAATTCATCAGAACTGCGATTGTAGACAAACCACTCCCAATCCAGAAAAATAGGGACCTGTCCAATATCCCGGACCTGGTTGATCATGTATTGGAACATACGGATATCAAACTGCCTGTTACCGGTTGAATACGCTATGCCACCGATCGATTCAAATGAAGCGAGATTTGATATTGCACTGGTGTCGGCGGCATGATAAATGCGATAATCAAACAAGCCGGCAAAATCACTATCGTCAGCATTTGACGACGTATAAAACAATGGTATGTCGGTTATCCGGTCTATTTCACTAATCAATACCTCGAAAAATTCTCTAAAGCGCAGGCTGTGGGTTTGACCAAAACTGAAGAGCCCAAAGCCTTTTATATTATCGAACTTCCTGTAAAATTCTATATACCGGCTCCACTCGCTGATCAGGTCATCACCTTCCTGCTCAAGGGTCCAAATTGTTGGAAAAGTAACAGGTACCGAAACATATACATCAAAGCCAGATTCTTCGATAACAGCCATTTTATCGGACTCAATCACCTCTTCAATCAAAAGGCTGTGGATGCCCTGGTTTTTCAGGTACTTCAAATCGTTATGAAAGCGGCCAGCATTTTCGGGTGGGGTGTAACTGATACCGAAGCTTCGTTGTGCGAACCCTGACTCAGCCCAGGCGGCCGTCATTAAAATAGTTATAAATAATACGGCTATACACCGTGATGCAGCAGACTGTAGCATCAACTAAACGACCTTCTATTTTTCAGAACGAATGGGGAGGTCTCGGGTTTCCTTAAATGTCGTTAATACAATATTGGACCGGGTTTTTTTTACGCCTTCCCAGGATTGTATTTTGGTAAGCAATACTTCTAAGCTTGCTGTATTTTTAGTCCGGATCTTCAAAATATGTGATCCGTCACCGGTAGTAGAATGACATTCAAGAACCTCAACTTCTTTTACTGCCAGATCTACAAATTGAAGATGATAACTTGAGCTTTCAACCTCAATGAAGATGAACGCGGTGATATCGAACCCAAATGCCTTGGAGTTTAGTACGGCATGAAAGCCTTCGATATAACTCTTCTCCTGTAGTTTACGCATACGTTCCGAAATAGAGGGAACTGACAAGTTAACAGTTGTAGCCAGCTTATTCCGTTGAATCCTGCCATCTTTCTGGAGATGGTTTAGAATTGTAATGTCGGTTTCGTCTAAGTTATAACTCATGCAGTAATTAAGAAATTTGAACTATCAATTAAATTGAAGGTTAATATTAACCTTAATAATTAAGGTAAGCAAGTAAAATGAGGAAAAGATCGGTCGGGAAATCACAAATAACTATTCTTTATTTACATGTTCCATTACGTTTTTTCATGCAATTCCGCGGCCATCCACCCCCGTCAATAAAGATCTCGACGGGAACGAAGCAATTTTTCCAATCCTTATGAGAAGTAGAATCAGCGTTTAATCATGCTCAAAACCTTAAGTATTTCACATGCTTAACTGAAGATTGATTGAGTAGCTAATAACGTTGATCGTTGATCTTTTTTTAGAGCGTAGACGTTTAACAAAACGAGATATTACATGGTCATTCGCGTTTCCACTTGCACAAAGGATTGCGTATTTTTCGTTTCTGTAAAAAATTAAGGATAACCCGTAAACGCCCATGCTCGATATTAGTCGCATCAGAAAAGAGAAAGATTTAATAAAACAGGGAATGACAGATAAGGGCGAGAAAGATGTTCACCTCGTCGATGAAGTCATAGAAACCGATCAAAAGTGGCGTGATGCTACCCACCGTCTGGATCTACTGAGAAATGAGAACAACACCAAGTCAAAGCAAATAGGCGTACTAATGGGCCAGGGCAAGAAGGATGAGGCCCGGAATATCATAGAAGAAACCGGCAACATGAAAACCGAGATTCAGAGTCTGGAAGAAGAAATGAAGTCCCTACAGACTGCCCGGACAAACCTGCTGATGCGTATTCCCAACATGGCACACTCTTCCGTGCCGGTGGGGAATACTGAAAACGACAACGAGGTTATAAAAACCCACGGCGAAACCCTGGAAAAATCCTGGAGAAAACCGCATTGGGAAATCACCGACGAAAACGGATGGATTGATTTTAAACGTGGCGTTAAGGTTAGCGCGGGCGGCTTCCCCTTTTATGTGGGTCCTGTTGCACGCCTTCAGCGCGCATTGATCAACTTCTTTATAGACCGTGGAATTGATAACGGCTACATAGAGCTTCAGGCACCTTACTTCGTGAACGAAGATTCAGCTCGCGGAACCGGACAAATTCCCGATAAGGAAGATATGATGTATGTAGTTCCCCGCGATAATTACTTCGCCATTCCTACAGCCGAAGTTCCTGTTACCAATTTTCACCGCGATGAAATCTTTGGCGAGAAAGATCTTCCTGTTAAATACGTATGTCACACCCCCTGCTGGCGACGTGAAGCGGGCTCCTATGGCAGCGACGTTCGTGGACTAAACCGACTTCACCAGTTTGATAAAGTGGAATTGGTCAAATTTGTAAAACCTGACCAATCTTATGATGAACTTGAAACCCTGAGAAAAAACGCTGAAGGTCTGATTGAAGAGCTTGGACTTAGCTACCGCACTTTACTAATGTGCACGGGTGACATGGGTTTCACTCAATCTAAAAAATACGACCTGGAAGTTTGGAGTCCCGGCCAAAGCCGGTGGCTGGAGGTTAGTTCCTGCTCGAACTTTGAAGATTACCAGGCTCGTCGCATGATGATCCGATATCGGAATGAGAAAAGCGACATCAATATTCTCCACACCCTCAATGGCTCAGGTCTGGCCCTGCCAAGAATTCTCTCCGCTGTGCTGGAACAATATCAGGAAGAGTCGGGGAACATTAAAGTACCGGAAGTTTTACAGCAATATACCGGCAGGGACTATTTATAAAAAGCGGTGCAAATCAACATAACCATAATTAATAAACTAAAAGTCATGGCAAAACTTACGCTGAACGATATTGATGTTAACAGAAAAAAGGTAGTAATGCGGGTAGATTTCAACGTACCCATCAAGAACGGAAAAATTGGCGACGACAACCGCATCCAAAAAGCCCTGCCCAGCATACGTCACGTCATTGAAAACAACGGCCTCCTTATTCTGCTCAGTCACCTTGGTCGTCCAAAAGGGAAACCCGCTGAAGAGTTCAGCCTGCATCCGGTAGCAGAGCACCTCAGGGCCCTGGTTGATACCGAGGTATTCTTCGGAAGTGATTGCATAGGACCTGAAGCTGAAAAGGCTGTTTCGCAAGCCGGTTATGGCCAAATCGTGTTACTTGAAAATGTAAGGTTTCATGAGGGTGAGACCAAAAACGATCCTGCTTTCTCACAGGAACTGGCAAAGCTGGGGGAAGTCTTTGTAAATGACGCTTTCGGGAGTAGTCACCGTGCCCATAGTTCCGTTGCCGGGATCACCGATTATTTGCAACCTGCCGCTGCCGGTTATCTCCTGGAACGGGAAATCGACTATCTGGAAGGAAGCGTTCAGGACCCGCAAAGGCCTTTCGTAGCCATTATTGGCGGAGCTAAAGTATCCGACAAAATTGGAGTGATCGAAAACCTGATCAACAAAGTTGACTCCATCATCATTGGAGGAGGAATGACCTATACATTTTACAAAGCACTGAACCTACCCATCGGGAACTCTCTTGTTGAAGAGGATAAAGTAAGCCTGGCCGCCGAACTGATGGAAAGGGCAAAACGAAATAACGTAGAAATTTTGCTCCCCCTGGATTCAGTCGTTGCCAAAGAATTCAATAATGACGCCGAACATAAAGTAGTACCTAAGGACGGAATTGAAGACGGCTGGATGGCCCTTGATATCGGGCCCAAATCGTCAGAGTTATTTGGTGATGAAATCAAAAATGCAAAAACCATAATCTGGAACGGCCCGATGGGCGTCTTTGAAATGGATAACTTTGCCAAAGGGACTTTCGCAATCGCCGGAGCGATGAGTACGGCCACAGAGAACGGAGCAATCACCATTATCGGCGGCGGAGACTCGGCATCGGCTATCAAGAAAGCCGGCCTGGAAAATAACGTTTCTCATGTATCAACAGGCGGCGGAGCAAGCCTGGAGTATCTCGAAGGCAAAGTGCTTCCGGGAATACAGGTGTTAACCGAGAAATGAAAACAGGGTTATTCTCCCTGCAAGTTAATTACAAAGAGCCTGAAAGTAAGACCAAAATGGTGTTTCTGCACAACCGACAACAAACCACAGCGAAGCATACAAACAACATCATTCCATTGCCGATGGCATTGCATAACCTTATATTCGACCCAAAATAATCACTTTAAAAAAAAGAAAAAATGTCCTTAGAAAGAACACTTGCCATCCTCAAACCCGACTGCGTTCACAAAAACCTTTCTGGTGAAGTCATCAGACGAATTCAGGAGGCCGGCTTCAAAATCGTAGCCATGAAAATGACCCGCCTTACACAGGATACGGCGGGAGGATTTTACGAGGTTCATAAAGAACGTCCTTTTTACGGTGAGCTTTGCGAATTCATGAGCAGTGGACCTTGTATTCCCTTAATCCTTGAGAAAGAAAATGCTGTGGCTGATTACCGTAAACTCATTGGTGCAACCAATCCCGCTGAAGCCGATGAAGGCACTATACGCCGTGATTTTGCCGACAGTGTTGGCGAGAACATGGTACACGGATCAGATTCTGTAGAAAACGGAAAAATTGAAAGTGCCTATTTCTTTTCTACCTCAGAAGTAGTTGCCAATCAAGCTTAACAACAACAGTATGAAGTTCAGTATAGCTTTGTTTTGCTCAGGCTTTCTTGCCATAGTAATGGCAGTGACAGCCTGTAGTGAAACCAGCCCCGCTCCACAGCAAAAAGTAACCGTAGGCGCTGAAGTTCTTCTCCGCGACCACCTGGAGGAACTAGAAGGCCGCAAAGTCGGACTGGTGATGAACCCGACAGCTCGCATTGCCGGGACTCACGTCCTCGATACCCTATTGAGCGAGAATGTAAATATTCAAGCTCTTTATGCACCCGAGCATGGTTTTCGCGGAGATTACGGTGCCGGTGAACAAATAACAGACGGTATCGATCAGGAAAGCGGGCTGCCTGTTTTCTCCCTCTATGGGAAGACCCGCAAGCCAACACCGGAAATGCTTGAACATGTTGATCTTCTGATTTTCGACATGCAGGATGTCGGTGCCCGGTTTTACACTTATATTTCCACCATGGGCCTGATATTGGAGGCAGCCGCTGAGAATGATGTAGAGGTCTGGATTCTGGACCGTCCGAACCCGGCAGGAGGAGACTATGTCTCTGGGTGGGTCCTGGAACCTGAACATGCTTCATTTGTAGGTTCCTTTCCTATTCCTGTAGCCCATGGCATGACGCTTGGCGAAATGGCCACAATGGCCGTAGGTGAGGGCTGGTTAGATACCGACAAAAAAGTAAACTACAGGGTGATCGCCAATGAAAATTTGACAAGATCCATGATCTGGCCTGATACCGGTCTTGAATGGGTAGCGCCGTCTCCTAACTTGCCGACTTTCCAGCATTCTATAGTTTATCTGGGAACTTGCTTTTTTGAAGGAACAAGCCTTTCCGAAGGCCGCGGAACAGACGATCCTTTCCTAAATATTGGTTCACCGACATTACAAATCGATCAGGAGCACCTGACCAGTCTTGGTGACCGTTATGGTGCAAAATTAACGGCAATAGATTTCATGACAAAATCAATCCCAGGAGTTGCCGCAAGGCCAAAGCATCAGGATTCTAAAAGCTATGGCGCAAAAATAACACTGAGTAATTACAGGGATTTTGATCCGGTAGCTTTCGGTGTTGAAATGCTTCGGGATTTCCTAAATGCCGATAGTGCATCCGAAACCAAAAGCTACCTGTACCTGCTGGCAGGTACAGAAAGAATTGACGAGTACCTCAATTCCGATGACCCTGAATCTCCCAATGTGTTATGGAAAGAAGAAGTTGAGGCTTTCAAACAGCAGCGCGAGCCTTATCTCCTCTATTAGGTTCATATTCCAATTGCAAACTAATGGACAAGAAGTCGAAATTTATAGCCTCACTGGCGCATGATCTAAAAAATTCAATTGGCAACAGCATGATGTATTCCGAGCTGTTATCAGCAGAATTAAAAGAGCTGGCGAGAGCAAACGGGAAGATTAGCAGTGACGCCGAAAGCCTGGCGTCGATGAGCGAAAACATACATTTGTCCAGCAGCAAGCTGATCAATCAGATAAACTCCTGGGTTTATGTTCAGCACTTGATTAGGAACCAATATGTAGAAGAACGATCGACTTTCAACGTGGTTACCCTTGTTGAAAACATCATCAACTCAAATCAACTCTACCTTTCAAAAAAGAGAATTCAACCTGAAAAGGTTTGGGCTGAACCGGATTTATTTATTTACGCTGACCGGGAGATCCTGAACCTGGTCCTGGATAACCTGTTGATCCAATCTATTATTTTCTCAGATAACGGTGACAACCTACGGGTGTCGATACATTCTGATGAAGACGTTATCACTATAGGCATAGCGGATTCTTGTAATAAATCACGTGGCCCGGTAATCAGCCGCTTTCTCGGTGAGACTGAAGTAACTGGTGATGAAATACCTGATGAGGGAATATTGAAGGCTACCGGTTACGGCATGATCTTTTGCGGCCTTGCGCTCAAGAAGATTGGCGCAAAAGCCAAAGTTGATAAAAATGACCTTGGTGGCATAACTTTTTCATTTCAGATAAAGAATAAAACTGACCTTAGTAAAACCTGTTGACGAATCTTTTATAAATAATAATATATTAGTAGCCCATTAACTCACCGGCGGTACTTCGTATCACTTTTTACTTATTCATTAACCCGGTCTTGCAAATCTTCCATCAACTGTTCAATACGATTGGCATTGACCCCTAAATCGCCTGCACCAATACGTGATTTCGAACGCATATCAACACGGGTACCTTCATCCGTTTCCATTACTCTTATAACCACATCATCCTTGAACCCAAACCAGGCAAGCTTTTCGGTGGACTCTATTCGTCCTTCCTGGCGGTTGATGCTTACTATATCCCAGCCCTCGTTTGCAATCAATTTGACAATTTCATCAATGACCTCCTGTTTGGGAGTGGGAGTTACCAATGGCTGAATATCGGGGTATGCTTCACGTTGTATTCTGGCGGTCTCTTCCCCCTCGTATCCGGGAGGATTCGGCGCACTTTCACGCAATCTTGCCACATCCACAAACTCCGGCGGAGATTGCATATCCGTTGTGATATCATGGATTGGAGGTGCCCCCTGGCCCTGATATGCAAAATAAATCGCAGTAGCCGAAACACCCAGTGTAAGGAACAAGCCGATCCCAACCATTGCCCTTGCTATTCCATCTAATTTTTTTAAAAAGAACGCAAGGATGATGTGGATCACCAGTAATCCCATTGCCGCAAAGGCTCCATAACGCAGGAGAGTGAATCCGGTTCCAAGTTCCCATATCCCCCATTGATAGCCGTACCCGGAGAATATAAAAATGACGCTAATAAGTAGTGAGAGGTAGAATATTATTTTAATCAGACTTCTTTCCATAAATACTCTATTATCTTCTGTTGTAAGACAAATATAAATAAATTTTCCGTCCGTAATAGTTTTTTTCCGTAAAGAATTACACAGATAGTCTGCATTTAACCTTACTGTTACTGATCACTGCTAACTAATCACTGGACTCCCCCTGCCTTTCTACCTCGTAGCAAATCAACGCGGTGCTTACCGAGGCATTTAGAGATTCAACACCTTTCTTCATCGGTATGCTCACGGTAAAATCACAGTGTTCCAGGGTCTTCTTGCGGATGCCACTCCCCTCGCTGCCGACAACGAGAGCGACCGGCATATCAAACTTCTGCTGCCAATAAACGGTTTTTGCGTTTTGGTCCAGTCCGCAAATCCAGAAGCCGGCTTCTTTCATCTTCAGGATGGTTTGGTTTAGGTTCACTACACGGATAAGATTGACAAGGTCGGCCGCCCCCGCTGATGTTTTATAAACGGTAGCATTTACCGGGGCCTGACGGTGCTTTGGCACAATTACCCCGGCAACACCACAGGCGGCAGCCGTTCTTAGAATTGCACCGAAATTATGGGGGTCTTCGATTTCATCCAGCATTAAAACAAACGGATTTTCTTGCATATTGACCACTTCCAGCCATTCATCAAGCTCAAGATAGGAACGGCTGCTCACCTGGGCTACAACCCCCTGATCATTTACAGCACCAACCAGATCATTTAGTTTCTTACCGGGAACCTGCTGCAAGGGAATTTTATGTGCCGACGAAAGGTTAAATATGGCATCGACTGAGTCTCCGCGAATCCCGGTCTTAACATATATCTTTGCTACTGTCTCGGGTGATCGCTCAAGGAGCTCTTTAAGAGCGTTGCGACCGTATATGAATTCATCTTCGCTCATCTATGTTCCGTTATTTAAATTTGCTTTAAAATCTTGACTTAAATATTATTTGTAAGTTAATTACATGATATGACACATCTGCCCGAAAAAAAAGGTTTTGATTTATTTAACAAAGTAAGAGGTCCGGTATACCACGGAGTTGACTCTGGTTTTAAAGCGAAACTTCAGAGTGTAAATTTCTTGTACATTGGGTCTTCCCTGCTACAGATCATAACCGGCCTGTTTTTAATTAGCCTATCAGTTCTACAGTTAATCCAAACGACCTGGATAGGTGCCGTATCCAGCGTTCTTGGCGCTACCTTAACTATGGTCGGGACCGGATTACTTTACTTTGCCATAAAAGATCGAAATTCTGTTGATAATTTGGTGAAGAATACGATCAAACGGGTGACCAGGGACCATAACTGACCTTACCATAATCGAATAAACATTGGTTATGGTGCATATTGTAGAGACGCAACATCTTGCGTCTCTACGGTGGGTTAAACCAACCATGCCTGAATAAACCAGCAACCGTGATTTTATCAATCGATAATATGTGAATGGTTTCCATGATGTGGGTCCACATTGTAGAGACGCAACATCTTGCGTCTCTACGTGCTTATTTAATAAATAAGGCTATATGTAATTTTAGACTAATAAAATTACATTAAATAACAAGCATTATCTCCGAAAACTTTTACAAATAGCCTGCTGTTACAAAAGCTTAAGCTTCCCCAAAACTTCTCCATATCATCTCCATAATTTCTCCATGAAAAACATGGAGCTGACATGGAGCTACCATGGAGGAACCATGGAGAAGCTTAAAGCCTGAACAGAACGATGCAGGGAGGCTTTGAGGTCGGTTCGAAGAGCATAAAAGGGCTATGATGACTGGTTTGCAAGCTTCTGTTTGTAGCTATCTACCTAATAAGGTATTCTGAACTTATTAAGGGAAATTACCATTTATGACTAAATAAAATATTTTTATGATTTTTAATAAAATCATAAAAATGCCGAATCCCGGCCTGCCCCTGGATGGTTCCTAATCGGCAGCCAGAGTGGTTTGTCATTTCAGATTTGTCAACTTTTTAAAAAGTTGACAAATCTATATCGTCTATAAAATATGGCTGCTCAAGGGCGAGTTATGAAATTTCCATATTAATAGTGCACATTTCAGCATTATATTTCGTTAACCGCTTGAACGCTGTTATGATTAGTCCTATTTTTAGCTTCCATTCACCCTAGTTCCCCTTATAATCATGGCAACTAAATACATATTCGTCACCGGCGGAGTTACGTCTTCTCTCGGTAAAGGAATTATATGCGCATCTCTTGGCAAGCTATTAATATCCAGAGGTTTAAAAGTAACCATACAGAAGCTCGATCCCTACATCAATGTGGACCCGGGTACGATGAACCCTTACGAGCATGGCGAAGTATTCGTTACCGATGATGGTGCTGAAACCGATCTTGACCTTGGCCACTACGAACGTTTCCTGAGCATACCCATATCCCAGCAAAACAACGTCACGACGGGCCGGGTTTATTACGATGTGATCACTAAGGAACGAGAAGGTGCTTACCTGGGGCAGACCGTGCAGGTTGTTCCTCACATCACCGATGAAATAAAGTCCAGGGTGTTGGCTATTGGTGAATCCGGGAAGTTTGATGTGGTGATCATAGAAATTGGCGGGACAGTGGGTGATATTGAGGGCCTGCCCTATATTGAAGCCATGCGCCAGCTTCGGTATGATGTCGGAAAAAAGAACACACTGTCTATCCACCTGACATTGGTTCCTTATCTTAAAGCGGCTGGTGAACTGAAGACCAAACCAACTCAGCACTCGGTAAAGACTATCTACGAAAACGGATTGCAGCCTGATGTTCTGGTATGTCGTGCCGAAGTGCCGATTGATTCGAATATCCGTCGTAAAATTGCTCAGTTCTGCAATGTGGATGTAGAAGATGTGATTGCATCACTCGATGCCGATTCTATTTATGAAGTCCCCCTGCTGATGCTCGAAGAGGGGCTGGACAAACGGGTTATCCAGAAGCTGGAGTTAAAGACCGGGCAGCCGGACCTCGTGAGCTGGATTAAATTTGTTGAAGCCGTAAAGAACCCATCCCGGGAAATCAGGATAGGCATAGTCGGCAAATACGTTGAGCATCAGGATGCTTATAAATCCATCAACGAATCGTTCATTCATGCAGGAGCGGTGAACGATTGTAAGGTCGGGATTGACTGGATTCAGTCCGAAGATCTCACTCCGGAAAATGTGGCTGACCGGTTAGACGGCCTTGCCGGCATTCTGGTAGCGCCTGGTTTCGGGGACCGCGGCATTGAGGGTAAGCTTTTAGCGATTAATCACGTTCGGACCCAAGGTATCCCCTTTTTCGGGATATGCCTGGGTATGCAATGCGCTGTCATTGAATATGCACGCAATGTTTGTGGGTGGGATAAAGCTAACAGTACCGAGTTTGATAAGGAGACAAAAGAACCTGTTGTTGATTTGATGCTGGACCAGAAAACCGTTCATGAAAAGGGCGGAACAATGCGCTTGGGCCTTTATGGGTGCAAATTGACTGGTGGTTCTAAAGCAGAAGCAGCTTATGGAGAAGAAATCGTCCAGGAGCGGCACCGTCACCGTTTTGAACTAAACAATGCCTACAGGGACCAATTATCCGAACAGGGCATGAAAGTTACCGGGCTTAATGTAAAAAGAGACCTGATCGAGATTGTAGAAATTGAAGATCATCCCTGGTTCGTCGGTGTCCAGTTTCACCCGGAATTGAAGAGTACGGTTAAATATCCTCATCCCCTTTTCATCCATTTCGTTAAAGCTTCCCTGGATTATGCCGAAGAAAACGAATTAAGCAAAGCCATGGCGGATATCGAGAGGATATAAACTGCCGGTATTTATTATCTTGCTTCTATGCCGGAAAAAGCTTTTTCAAATAAAGTACGGGTTCGTGTGAACGGGCTTCTGGTTGAAAACCGGAAGCTGCTGCTCGTTAAATTCCGTCATCCTACGCGGGAGGGTTCTATCTGGATGCCTCCAGGCGGCGGGGTGGATTTTGGCGAACCGATGGAAGACGCTCTCCAAAGGGAGTTTATTGAAGAAACGGGAATCGAAGTTAACGTTGACGGCTTGCGTTATGTCCATGAATTCATTGAACCCCCGCTTCATGCCCTGGAGTTTTACTATGATTGCCGGAAAACGGGAGGGGCGCTTCGACTTGGCAGCGATCCCGAGTTATCAAAGGATAACCAGCTCCTGGAAGATGTCCGTTTCGTACCGCTGGCTGGTTTGGCTGAACTCCCGGTTATTCCTGAGCACATACAGCGGCATTTCGAGGAGGAGTTTAGCAAGGGCAAATGCATCCCGAAGGTGATTCGATCATAGTTTACCGGGCTGCGGGTATCTTCGCAGCGGATGAGGGTTTAACCCATCAAAATGCTTCGTTAAGCGTCCTCGCTTAACGAAAGATCAACGCCCAGGGGCAACTCAACCACCCATGCACGTTCAAAGACCATTGCATCCATATTACCAGGAGCTCATCATTTACACCAACCCGACTGTGTGCAAGTTCGTTAAGCGCAGACGCTTAACGGAGCGGACATCGTTGGTGTAATCCACCGTAGAGACGCAAGATTTTGCGTCTCTACATGATGTACCCGCATCACCGAAACCATTTATATAATAATTCGATTAGTAACAGGGTGTCCCGGTGCAGAAGCCAGAAAAAGGAATTTAATGCTCGACCTCTAGCCCCCTCGTTTGCACAGTGTGGGCGCTAAAATATCCTAACGCTCCCCCGGAAATATTGGTGATCGGATTGGCAGGGGAAGCCGCTGAACGGTTTATGGTTTTTATAAGGCTGGAAAAATACTCGTACGACTGCTCATCAATGGATTGCATTTTAACAAGTAAAGTGTCCCCTTGCGTCAATCCATCTTCCTGATAATTAAGGGGCAAGTCCCTTTCCATTTGGCTGCCGTCATAGAGCGCGTCTGAACTAACAAATATGGAATTGTTTTGTTCACCATTGACGAATAATACATGCCTGTAATAATTTTCAATGCCCTCAGGATCATAATATTGGATCTTAGGTATATTTATCGTCAGGCCAAATATTGTAATAGTTTCAATATACAAGGTCTCAAATTTAACCGGTTCAGGCATCTTAGAGGATGCGGTAAAAGTTTCGCCTTCAACAGTCACGGTAAGGGAATAGGTTCTGCCGGGCGTACCGTCAACATCATTTCCCTGATAGATCCCTGAATCGGTGTATGTCAGCAATTCTGAATTGTCTCGATCATCAGAGATAATCACTTCGGCGTAATCAACACCTTCGAAATCATCTACCTCATCAAAGTTTTTGGATTGTGTTATTTTGACCTGATGGGGTCCATCGCTATCGGTAACGGTCCCTTCAATTACGTATCTCGGCGAAGCTTCATTTAAGTCAACATCTATTACTTGCTCACAGGCTGTCATTGTTAAGCAGGCAATAAGGATAATAAAGAAATAGACTTTGCAGTGCATGGACTAAAATTTGAATTTGTAGGAAATGGCAGGGACCAGTTTAAACAAGGCAATTTGATAGGCCTCTGTTGCAGAAGGATTGACTTCATTTTCCCTGAAGTTGATGATATACGGGTTTTCCCGGCCGTAGGCATTGTATATACTGAAAGACAGCTCAGATGAAAATCTGTCCCCCTCTCTTATTTTCCATGTGGCCCCGATATCCAGGCGATGATAATCGGGCATACGATAACCATTGCGTTCGGTATAATAAAAAACGACCTGATCATCTACCGTATATTTGCCGCTGGGGAAGGTCACGGCATTTCCGGTGTTATAAAGCCATGAGGCCGATAAAGACCATCGATCACTCAGGTCATACATACCTACAATGGTAATGTCATGAATACGGTCCTGTCTTGCAGGGTACCAGTTATTGTGATTGATGCCGTCAATAAGGGTCTCGGTGCGGGCCAGGGTATACCCTATCCATCCGCTTAAATTACCGGCTGTCTTTTTAAACAATAGCTCCACTCCGTAGGCTCGCCCTTTGCCAAACAGCAGTTCGGTCTCTATCATATCACTGTTGGTTACATCGGCCCCATCTTTATAATCCACCTGATTTTGCATGTACTTGTAGTAAACTTCGGTGCTGAACTCATAGCGGTTGTCGGAAAAATTCCTAAAATAGCCCAGGGCGACTTGGTCCCCTATTTGCGGTTCAATGATATTGGAGCTTGGTATCCATCTGTCGGTAGGGTTGGTAGTCGTTGAGTTGGAGAGTAAATGCATATTTTGCGTTGACCGGGTATAGGAGGCTTTTACGGAAGAGGTGCCGTTAAGGCGGTACGACGCCGAGAAACGAGGCTCTATATTAAAATGTGTATCGACAAATTCTCCCGGTGTATAGCTCGTGGTGTCGGTTTCCCCGGTTTGATTATTAAGGCTATAAAAGTCTCCTTCCCCAAGGATACTGAACGAGGACAGCCTGACCCCGTAAATTATATCAAGGTCCTGTGTAACATCCCACTCATTCGTTAAATAAAAAGCATTCTCCCAGGAATATCGGTCCTGGAGAGGTGGATAAGTAAAACCTAATGTATCCGAGATGCTTATTTCACCAGGGGTGACTTGATGATATATCGTATTCATACCAAACTTAATGGTGTTCTCAGGATTCGGGAAATACTCAAATTCCTGTTTTAAGTTCCAGTCCCGGATCCTTGACAGAATGCCGAGTTCATCTCCTTCAAAATCTATATCAATGTTGTAACTATAATCACTGAACAAAAGGGAGGTGTTGGAAAATAGACGATCATTGATTAAATGGTTCCATCGCAGGGTCCCGGTCTTGTTCCCCCAGTCAATACCGAACATATCCTGGAATCCCAGCTTATCGCGTCCGAGATAACCGGAGAAGTATATTCTGTTGTTGTCTGAAAGGATAAAATTGGCTTTTGCATTCAGGTCATAAAAGTAAAGCGTATTGTCGGATATCCCCTCATCTCCACTTAATTTCAGGAACATATCGGCATAGGTCCTTCGCCCGCTGATCAAAAAAGAAGACCGCCCTTGCTGTATAGGACCTTCAACATTCAGATTGGTAGAAATCAAACCGATACCGCCGCTGGCACCGAAGTTTTGATTGTTCCCTTCATTCATTTGTATATCCAGCACCGAGGCGACGCGACCTCCAAATTCAGCGGGTATGCTCCCTTTGTAGAGAGTAGCATCCTTAATGGCATCGGAGTTGAACGTTGAGAAAAACCCCATCAAATGTGAGGCATTATAAACGGGGGCCCCGTCGAGCAGGATCAAATTTTGGTCAGCTGAACCACCGCGAACAAAAAAGCCTGTAGCTCCCTCCCCGGCGGCCTGCACCCCCGGGAGAAGCTGGATCGATTTAAGGATGTCCCGCTCGCCCATAAAGACGGGTATTTGGTTAATCTCATTCATGTCAATGCGGTTAATTCCGGTCTGGGAACTGCTTACATTTTCATCAGCGCGCCTTGCCGTAACTGTTACATCATCGAGTTGTGAAGCGGCATTACCGAGTTCGATATTAATCCTTTTGTTCTCATCAAGGGTTACGGCTTTGGTTTGTTGCTGATAGCCAACATAACTAATTAAGAGCGTGTAATTTCCTTCTGGAAGGGTAAGCGAATAAAAACCATAGGTATTGGTGGCCGCTCCCGTACCTTCTTCTTCCAGAACCCTTACGGTTGCACCGATCAGTGACTCCCCTGAAGCCTTATCCGTTATGGTTCCGCTTATGGTGTACTTTTGGCTTTCAAAGCCACTGCCGGTTGAAGCCTGATCGTGAGGACCCAAATCGGAAGCGCAAAGAGTTTTCAGTATAAATAGTGAAGCTAAAAGGGAAAAAGATATTCTCAGTATTTGATGCAATGGTTTATTGGTAAATTTTATGAGATAAGACCCTATTTCCTTCAGATTTTAGCAACAGGTCCCGAATAGTAGGTGAGAAAGAACAAGCTATGCCTGCCTTATTACGAATGATAGATGATGACATTACATGCCTCCCCAATATAATACCTAATAAAATCAATGTTCAGAATTTGTGCGGCGGGTGACCATGCAATATAAATCGCTCCAATTTAAAAGTTGATCCTTAAGCTATATTCAATCTGAGCACCCCATTCATCAATTTATACATGGTCTGTCCCTTCGTGTTTTGAGGTGTGATGTAAAAACAGAAAATGGCTGCCAGGATGGTAAGTTGGATCTTGGAAAGGTAGTTCATCATATAGTTTTTAGTTTTTGGGGCTTGCATGGGTACTCGCCCGGTCCTCAAGCTATAATGTATTCTCTTTCAGTTTAAAAGCGTATGCCAGTAGTTCATAAGAATGCAATCTGGCCTGGTGGTCTGTCATCATATCCTGTATAAGGATTTCTTCAACCTGAAAGTCAGTTGCCAGGGCTTCCAGTTGTTCCCGGACCTGATCGGGCGTACCGGCAATGAACTTAGGGGGTTTCTTCGATCCCGGACGGTATCTTTCAAGGTTTGGCAATCTGCCTAATTTTTTTACCGCTTCATCGGGAGTGGGAAGCCGGGCATCCAGTATCCCTTTGGCAAGATTGTTATACATTACAGTTACCGGCGCTATTTGTTTTCTCGCTTCTTCTTCGGTATCGGTGCAGACCACATGCACAGAAAGCATGACTTCGGGTTCCGTTATTCCGGTTGCCCCGGTTGATGGCTGGAAATTGCTTCGATATGAACTGATTATATCTTTGGCCCCATTTTGATTTATAAATCCGGCAAAAACATATCTGATTCCCAGCTGTGCCGCTGCGGAAGCACTCCAGCCACTTGAACCCAATACGTGCAATTCAGGCAGACTGTCAATGGTATGTATCGGTGATTGTGAAAAAGGATGATCATCCGGAAAACTCTTATCCAGCCATGATACCAGCTCCAGTATTTGCTGATCGGAATCACTTTGAAACCTCTTACTTCTGTCTTGCTGCAGGGCGAAATCTGTTACCGGACCGGTAGTAGCCCGTCCTGCACCTAAATCGATACGGCCTGGATATAATTCATTTAAGGTGCAAAAAACTTCCGCCACTTTAAACGAGCTGTAATGGTTAAGCAATACGGAACCCGAGCCTATTCTTATTGTCGAGGTATTTGCAGCAATGGCCGGTATCAACACTTCGGGTGCGCGTCCGGCAATAGAACCTGTTCCGTGATGTTCAGCTACCCATATTCTATTAAAACCCAGTTTTTCAATATGCCGGGCCACTTCTATGCTATGTAACAGAGCGTCATGTCTTGTTTCGCCGGGCAGAACGGTCGATAAATCTACAATGGATAATTTCATGTTCTGGTATTAAGTAAAAGTATTCTCTAAAATTTTATAGGGCTCACCGTTCTGATGATATCAGAAGATACAATTTGGTACTCTAAAAACCGAACAGGTTTTTTTAGTTTCTAATCAGTGGAAAAAGGGCTTTTTAATTTAAATAAGGAGTTTAAACATTTATTAATAGTCTGGTATACAAACAGTTATACACCATATTGACGTTAAGATAAATGAAAAAAAATATTGTTTGTGTAACTTTCTATTGGATAATCGTAAAACATATACTACTTTAGAAACTCTATACGTTTTTATGGTTTCCCTCCGTTACCTGAACACGAATTTCTTTTTAAATAAAATGTCATGAAAACAATGACCGAAACAGTAGAGGATCGGATTATTAAAGCCGCTTCGGCCCTTTTTTTACGTTATGGTGCTAAAAACATCACGATGGACGATATCGCCAAAGACCTGAGGATGTCTAAAAAAACCATTTATAAATATTTCACGGCCGGCCTTGGGATAAGCCTCCCCGACTGCGCGCGTATTTATACGTGTCATTCTTAGGGCGAAGCCCAAAGAAGTCTTAAAACCGTTTTTCAAAGAACAAGCCTGAATTTCACAGCAATTTATTCCATTCCCCGGTAACGTTTGTAAGTGAGACGGATGGATGCTTCGCGGAGTTTATCCTGAACGCAGCGAAGGGC
>JBBDMV010000030.1:1450-6902 GCA_040878115.1 Balneolales bacterium | reverse complement strand
CTAATTCAATAACCATAAATACTCCAATATTAGATTTATTCTTCCAGCGTTTTTTGATCTGATAAAGATGTACCTCACATTTGAGCACTACAGACGCGCCCTTGATAAACTACTAACACTCTTCAAATGGTAGAAACCAAGAGTGTTTTAAAGCTACGAAAAAATGGCTTTTGGGGCTTTGTAACGGTTGATTCGAAGAACCGTGAAGCGCTACGCTTGTTTAGTTTCCGGAGCTATATTCTCAACTTCCAGAACTCGGGACTTCTTCTTTGATGAAGAATAGCAAAAATGGTAATCAACTCTTCTTCATTTCCGAAATAGATAGAAAAGGAAACCTGTTGACAAGCGCACGCCGAACCGGATCATTTTGAACGACTGTATGATGAAGAGGATGGCGGTTTAGATTTGCAATTTTAGCATCTACACATCGAATGAACTCTTTGCCTAATCCCGGTTCTTGCTCTTCATACCAATGGTAGGCATCATCCTGGTCTTTCTGGGCCTTCTCGGTAAGTATTAAGGATACAGGCACAGTGGTTTATAAATATTTTTGACGGATCTTCTTCCAGCTTGATCCCGATTGTTTATCCTGCTCCAGCGTTTTAAGCCGTTCATCAATAATTGTTTTGTGATGCTCGGGTACTTCCATTTCCTCTGGATCTGAAGCAATAGAATCCCACAGAGCTTCGACCAAAATCAATTTTTCACTTTTATTTAGTTCTGAAAGTTCGTCAAGTAATGCTTTTTCCATCGTTATCGTGTCTATTAGTAATTATTATCTAAGTTGAATAAAAACGTGGTTGAAAGCAATTCATTGGGTCGAGAATTGTGGAGAGCATGAGAGGGATCTTAACTTCTATTTATTATAACCACTATTCTTAATAAATCCTAACACTCAATAAGCTTACCTTTTGAACAACTGGGGATTACAGCTGATCGTCCCTGTTCTCATCCCAATAACGCACCCAATAATACCTTAACATAAATCTTTTATTGAGATGCCGTAAGGTCTCGAGTTCAGGAGTATTTATATGTTTTATTTAAACAAATAAACTGTTGCAAAGCATCAGGGAAGAGATCAGACATGTGGGGTATAGTTACCGTACCGGGCAGTCGTACACCTCCCGGATCGTACGGATGATTCGCCTTTATAGTTTGTCATCTTTTAAATCACTGGATTCAACCACAAATGCCATTAGTTCAGCCATTTTTCCGTCACGAAATCTCCAAACATCGCAGTAGGAATATTGATTGGTTTTTCCATTTTTGTTCTTCACTGCGATATGACCGAGTACCGTTAGATAATCATTCTCGGCGATTAAATTCTTAACATCATTTTGTGGTGGTTCAATGTATTCATTTAACATCCATCTTCGTACCGCCTCCTTTCCATTCAAAACTTGGTCTCCAATAAATGTCCATTTTGTATCATCGGTGCAGTATTGAAGAAACTCTTCATAGTTGCCTTTAGAAACAGCTGCGTTTGCTTTCTTTAGAATTATTTTATTGGATTCTGTCATAGTATTTATCAAAGTTATTTTCAAATTACTGCTTACCAAGAAGGTATAAGACCAACTCTGTTCATGTTATTACTAATTATAGCTAAAATAACATGTAGATATAATATCAAAATGCTAACAACAATCCTCAATAAAACCTAACACTCAATAAGCTTACCTTTTGAACAACTGGGGATTACAGCTGATCGTCCCTGTTCTCATCCCAATAACGCACCCAATAATACCTTAACATAAATTTTTTATTGGGATACCGTAAGGTCTCGAGTGCCGGTGTATTTATATGTTATAGTACCGATACTTTGGATACGGCAAAGTCTAAACTATTGCAAAGCGTCAGGCGCAGGGGGTATAGTTACCGTACCGGACAGTCGCACACCTCCCCGGATCGTACGGATGATTCGTTTTAACAAGCTAAAGCATCCGAAAGAAATCACATCAGAGGAAATCGTGGCGCTGAAATACCTGGCTAATGAGCTTAACCCCAAAAACAGGCTTTCTGTTAAGACCGGCCGGGGTAATATATCATCCCAACGCCCCTTCCGTACACAGCTTCGCCTTGTGGGTCACAGGCATAGGGTAATTTTTTGCATGTCTTTTACAGAATAATTAATCTCTGCATAGATACAAACCCTAATTTATACTTTCCTTAATCTTTTTCCCATCATCCACCGTATAAATTGTTGCATTTTTTCGCTGGATAAATTTTCTGCGTCTATCACCACAAAGCCCTATAATATAATGATCCAGCGCATAACCGGCGTGCGGACTAACTTTGATTATTTAAAAATGTACTACAGTAATTGATGAATTAAAACCTGGCAATCCATGTGAGGCGTCCGAGTTGACGCGCTGGTTATACTGCCGGTTTTGTAATTATTTCTCTCGGGGATGCACTAGTTCCCACAAGTGCCCGTCCGGATCAAGAAAGTAGCCTGTGTATCCACCGGATGTTTCATCTATTTCGGCTTTATTTAGTACGCTGCCATTATACTTTGGAGCATTCTCCAAAATGGTATCCACTCCTTCTTTACTCTCCATTGCGCAACTAATAACTGTTCCAGCGTTATCATCTGGAAACTGTGCTCCTCGTCCTGCTTTTTTGCTATAGATCTCAAAGGCATCTTTTTCCAAAAAAAACAAAGAGAGATTGGGAAGCTCGAGCGAAATCATTCCCTCATCAGCTTGCAAGTCGGAAAATCCGAGCACGTTTTGGTAAAATGCTAGCGTTTTATCCAAGTCATGGACAGGAAGACAAACAACTGTGGTTCTTATTTTCATAATATTTATCGGTGTTATTAAAATTACTAGGCAGTATAACGGCCCAGCGCATAACGAGCGCGGGGATTATGAGTTAATTAACGGCTAAAAATTTAAAACAAGCAACTCTGGAAACCAACGGCACGTCCGCGTCCCAGTTAAGACCATCCACCACCTCTGAAAATTCGATATGACCCATAAACTGTTTCATCGTAAACATCCGATTGTTATTCGCCTGACTTTATCCTGTATCGTTTCTGAACAGTACCACTATTCGAAGTAAATACTTCTATCAGTTCCAATGGCTGTTCCCTCCCTTCATTGCCAAAAAGGAGAATACCACTTCCAAGAAGTATCGGAATTACCGTGATTGTCAGTTTATTAATCAATTTCTCTTTAAGAAATCGCTGAATTGTTATTCCGCCGTCTATATACAGATGTTCCTTCCCTTCGTTAGCCAGCTCTTTGACAATTTCCTGAGGTGTTCCGGATTTAAACCTCACTTTGCCAGTTAAATTTTCTGGCACCTTTAAATCTTGAGTTGTCAATACAATGACTTCGATTCCTTCATAATACCATTCGTCAAATGTCAAAGCTTTTTCATAAGTATGACGTCCCATAACAATTGCATCCACAGTTGAGATGAATTCATCATAAACCAAACCAATTTTTCCGGCGTCTTCATATTCCGGCCTAATAAGCCATTCAATTCCCCCATCCGGTGTGGCTATAAAACCATCCGCACTTGTAGCAATGTATACTGAACATTTCATGTATTTATTAAGTGATCAACGCCCCAATACAATGGGCGCAGAGATTATAAGTTTATTCACGACAAACTTTTGATTTCATTCATTTTTGCCTGTTCTAAAAGTATTTTTTTTATGATTTCAGTGGGCACTTTTTGGTCGAATTTGATCTGAATAGTTTTTTTCCCTGTTTTATACCCTTTATCTTCCAATAGTTTACGGTCTTCATCTTGAAGTGTATCAGCACCAAAACTAACGTGATGCTTTGCAACGTCGAAACCGGCAAGAATACCTTCATATTTGTAAATTGGCACATTCCAGCTTATTCCTTCCTCGGCTTTTGGAATAGTAGTTACTATAATTTCGCGCAATTCTTCCATTATTGAACGTGCTTCACTATCAGAATTGGCAATGTAGGCGTTTACGGTTTCTGGCTTTGTCATTTTACAAATGGATTTAATTTTGAAGTTAGTTTCCGATCTGCCGGTCTATAATACCAAGATACCCCTGTTAGAACCAATAATAATATGGGGGCTAGTAAAGTTGCGCCAAAAAGGTCGATGGCTCCCTCACTGTGAATCAAGTGAGAATATAATGCTCCTGTCATGTTAAAGAATATACCGGCGTAAGCCCATTCTTTAAGTAATGGAAGCTTTGGAAGAAGAATGGCTATAACCGCCAATAACTTCCATATACCAAGAAGAGTAAGGATGTAGGTAGGGTAGGGCAATTGCATGATTACTTCTACTTCTTCTTCCATTTTGATTAATTGCACAATTCCTGCAGAGGTCAGGCCCAATGCAAGCCAAACGGTTGACCCCCAATAAATGATTTTATTTGTCTTTGACATGTTGTGTTTTTTTCAACGTTATAATATGTGTTTTAGAAAGGACTGAGCACCAATCTGCCAAATGCAATAAATGCACAAATAGCAGCCACTACGAGCCAATAAATTAACTGGCTGTTTTCTTTCTTTTTTGATGAAATATGTATCCCCGAAAAAAGTAGCATTTCAACAGCTATAACAACTGCTGCAACTGGGGCTAGTTGGGGCATAAGTTCACTGAATAGTGGAAGAATCAGAGCAAACGCACAAAGAAACTCAATAAATGCCGCCCCTTTCCAGAGTCCGTCTGGAATTCTTTTTAGGGATGGTGCGGTTTGTTCTGCAGAATTCGAAAACTTCCAAACTGCCCCTATGGCAGTGTGTAAAGCAAGCAAAATTTGCAAAATCCATAACGTGATATTCATCTTTATTTCCTCACTATGTATGATTTGTATATTATTTTAACATTTTTTATTTGAAAGAATCTAACGTGTATCATGCCAATTTGCTGGCAATCTCTTCCAGACGATTATGTGCCGCATTGAGTCCCTGGGCAAATGGAAGCTTCAATATTTGATCCCTGGTTTCTACAGATTTATATAGTATGTGTATTGTAAGTTGACTCGTGTGATCTGTACAGTGCCCAAATTCCAGGAACTCAAGCTGGACAGGAAAAGAAGCACCTTCCATTTCAAAGGTACGGGTGATTTTTTGGTTCGGGACAAACTCATGGATAGTGCCGTTAAAACCGTGTTTGTTTCCCATAGGGTCGGTAGTTTCAAAAGCATAACTTCCGTGTTTTTTATTTTCAAGCTTCAACACCTTGGTCCCCATCCATTGTTCTACAATTTCAGCATCTTCGTAGGCTTTAAAAAGTAGCTTCAAAGGTAAATCAAACTCTCGTGTGATTAACAATTCCTGCTTACCATCCTTGGCATGAACTTTTGTTTTTCGTTCCATCTGTTTCTATGTATCTGATTTGTGTTTTTTCATGACGGCTTCCAGTTTATTGAACCGGTCATCCCAAATATTGCGGAATGGTTCAATGAAATCAGCAATTTCCTTTAGCCCGTCAGGATGTATGTGGTAATATATTTTTC
>JBBDMV010000030.1:0-1350 GCA_040878115.1 Balneolales bacterium | reverse complement strand
CTTTGCTAGGTAAACTCTCCGCTTGTAATTTGCATCTCTTGCTCGTGGATAAACAATACATCTTCCATAGAAAGAAAAACAGGTTCATCTACTATTCAGCAAGTTTATCCAAGGATTTCCGGTGTTTTTTACTTATTTGACGATAGGCTGAATGCGTGCCAACTTTTTTTATCAGAAGTCCATTCTCATGAGTGACAATTTCCACATTATCATCTTCTTCCACGTTTAAAAGCTTAAGGAGTGCTTTTTCCTAAAGTATGCCACGGCTATTGCTCGTTCTTACAATGTATTTACAATTTACGAAGAATAATAATCATAGTATATTGAACTGAGAGTAGGCTAACTTCTATTTATTATAACCCTTATTCTCAATAAATCTTAATAACATGCCCAATAATACCTTACCATAAATTTTTTATTGGGATACCGTAAGGTCTCGAGTTCTGGTGTATTTATATGCTATAGTATTGATGATGAACGGTTTATCTTTTTCGTCTTCGCGATCTACTCAGACTTGTCAAAAAAGCAAGTCGGTGTCCGGTTGAGTTGCTTGTTATACCCACATTAGTAGCTAATGAAATTTCATCCATCTTTTTAATAATCAATCTGTTCAGCCAAAACCACGCAAGAGATCCGACAATCAAGTTAGCAGAAAATGCCGCCCAGAAAATACCCGATAATCCGATCACTCTTGATGCAACCCAGGCCAGGGGTACATAAAGGATTAGCATCCGTAAAAGGGAAAGTGAGAACGAGATCAGCGGCTTGTTAATACCGTCGAAAGAGGAGGTACACAGCATCAGTATGCCCTGAAAACCATAGCTGAAAGAGACGATTACAAGATAGGAGGCTGTAATTTGAATCACCGGTTTGTTATCGGTAAAGACGGCAGCAATTTGAGGTGCAAAAAGTTGGGAAATCATAAAAAAGAAAATTCCCATACTTAAAGAAAAGGTCGCACTTATATTGATGCCCATTCGCAATCGGTTAGGCTTCTCTGCACTCCAGTTTTGCCCGGCAAATACCGTTAATACAGAGCCCAGGGCGTAGATGAGAGTAAAAGCAAACATTTCTAACCTGGAAACAATTCCGAACGCCGCAACAGCATCTGTTCCGAAACCTGAAAGAATCCGCGTAATAAAACCAATTGAGAGCGGTGTTATAAGCATTGCCATAGCTGCCGGAAGCCCAATGTACAGGACCTGTTTCCAGACTTTAAGCATCTCTTTGAAAATGGGTCGGGTCAGGCCTAGTAATTGCTCTCTATAAATCAGTATATAAAGTGATAAAAGACAAGTCATAGCCATACTTATTGCTGTGGCTAATGCAGCACCCTGCAGACCCATTTCA
>JBBDMV010000029.1:0-36337 GCA_040878115.1 Balneolales bacterium | reverse complement strand
TTATGCTTGAATCAATGACCGGCTTCGGTAAGGGCGAATTTGCCTCAGGGGGCACTCGTGCCGTTGTGGAAATGAAGTCGGTAAACAGCCGCTTTCTGGAATTCACGTTCCGTTTACCACAGGGTGTTAAAAACAACGAAGCAGATCTTAAGAACATCATCCAGGAACATATAAGCAGAGGCAAAATCAACGTAAACATCCAGCTGGATTACCTGGATGAGGATTATACAGGGACTACCATTGATCCACGTGCATTAAAAAACTACACGCAGTTGTTAACCCAACTGAAAAATACAGCCGGCTTGCCAGGGGAAATCACCATCGATCACTTGCTGCAGTTCAGGGATATTTTTGTGAGTCGGGAAATGAGCGATGAGGAAGTAAACAAAATCTATAATGTGGTAAAAAAAGCTCTGGCCCTGGCTGTCGATGAACTGAAGCAAACGCGTTTGAGGGAAGGGAACGTATTAGGCAAAGACCTTTATATTCGCGTAGATCAAATTAAAGAAGCATGCGAAGCTATTAAAGAGCTTGCCGAACTACGTATCCCTGAAGCCCGAAAACGCCTGGAAGAACGCATTAGCAAATTGCTTGAACGTGATGACTTTGATACCGAGCGGCTCGAACTCGAAATAGCCCTTCTGGTTGACAAAATGGATATCAGTGAAGAGCTCGTCCGAATGGATTCCCACATCGCGTTTTTCAAGGATACTATGGATGAATCCGTTTCAAACGGGCGAAAACTAAATTTTTTACTTCAGGAAATGCATCGGGAAGTGAATACTATGGGCGTTAAAGCCGGTAGTTCGGATATTTCTTATCACGTTGTAAACATGAAGGGAAGTCTGGAAAATATCAGGGAACAGGTGCAAAACATTGCCTAAGCAAGCTAAAAGAAAAGGAAAAGTCATCGTACTCGTAGCCCCCAGCGGCGCGGGGAAAACATCGCTGTCGCAAAGACTTGTAAATGAGTTTTCTAATATTTCATTCTCTGTTTCCGCCACCACCCGCGAGCCGAGAAGCTATGAGAAAGACGGTGTGAATTATCACTTTCTATCACAGGAAGAATTTCAGGAAGGTATCAAGAATAGCCGTTTTCTGGAATGGGAAGAATTCTATGGCGGCACGCGGTATGGCACTCTGGTTTCAGAGGTTGAAAAAAACCATAATTCAGAGTATATTACCCTGCTTGATATTGAAGTGAATGGTGCGTTGAATGTAAAAAAATTATACGGAGATGATTGTCTCAGCGTTTTTATTAAACCTCCATCACTTGAAGTCCTCGAAGAACGATTAAAAAAACGAGGGACTGAAAACGAACATAGCCTTAGACTCAGGCTTGAACGTGCCAAACATGAATTAGAGCTGGAGCACAAGTTTGACAAGGTTATTGTAAATGATGATTTTGACCAGGCTTACAAGGAGTTAAAACAGTTAGTCCAACAATATATACACACACATTCTTAAGGATAACATTTTGCCTTTAAAAACTTCAAACGTAGAAAAACTTCAGGAAGCAACCGGCAATGTTTACGAGGCTATCGTAATCATGTCAAAGCGTGCACGCCAGATCGCTGCCCGTGAAAAAATGGAACTGGATGAAAAGCTTAAGTATTTCGAAGGCTTCGAAGAAGAAGATGAAATGACGTTCAACGAAGAGCAGGAGCGTATTTCCAAGGAATACGAACGCCGCCCTCATGCTACCCAACGCGCGATTGACGAGTTGGAAGCCGATAAAACACATTACCAGAAGCCTCAGACTGAAGGAATGTAGTGCATGCTCTCCGGTAAACGCATCATATTAGGCGTTACAGGAGGCATTGCAGCATACAAATCGGTTTATTTGCTTCGTGCCTTACAAAAAGCGGGAGCTGAAGTCCGGGTAACCCTCACCCCTTCGGCTACCCGCTTTGTTGGTATAGATACCTTCTCAGCCATTTCCAGGCATGAAGTACCCGTGGCCATCTTTCCGGACGATTCCTCTAAAGCCAGTGATAATTGGGTCCGTCACATCGAGTGGGGAGAGTGGGCCGATCTTTTCATTATAGCTCCCTGCACAGCCAATACCCTGGCTAAAATAGTACATGGCTTATCGGATTCCATGCTAACAACCACAGCGCTTTCCATTCGATGTCCGTTGTTATTATGTCCCACTATGGATGGCGGGATGTATCAGGCCGGGGTCACACAACAGAACCTAAAAAAAGCTGTTGATCTGGGATTCCACCTCCTCGACCCTGAAAAGGGATATTTAGCCAGCGGGTTTGATGATATTGGCCGTTTACCTGAAACAGAACATATACTGACAAAGGCAGAAGAGGTTTTAAAGACCGAAGAGGCCAATAATAAGCCTCTCTCGGGAAAAAAAGTACTGGTAACGGCCGGACCTACACGGGAGTTTATTGATCCGGTGCGTTTTTTATCAAACCCAAGCTCCGGGAAGATGGGTTTTGCCATGGCCCAGGCTGCTCACGAGCTGGGCGCGGAAGTTACGCTGCTCCACGGTCCTGTTTCGTTGCCGGAACTACCCGGCATCAAAACAAAAACATTCGTTGGTACGGATGATCTTTTCCAGCTTGTTAAGCAGCATCAGAATGCTGATGTAATCATTATGGCAGCGGCTGTTTCAGATTTCAAGCCCAGCGAGGTACACCAACAGAAAGTAAAAAAGGACAAAGCCTCAACATCATTGTCTTTAAAATCCACACCGGATATACTGCATTGGCTGGGCGAACATAAAGCCGGTAACCAGGTTTTAATAGGCTTTGCTATGGAAACCGAGAACATAAGAGAGAATGCTTTGGCGAAGCTCAAAAAGAAAAACCTGGATTATATAGTGGCCAACTCGGTTACAGGATCAGACAGTGCTTTTATGAGTGATTTAAATTCGGTGTATCTAATAAGCCAATCTAGTGAATCCCAATTTTCGGGAACAAAGAAAGCAATAGCTTCTGATATTTTAGAGGAAATTTTTAATGCAGTAAAGCCCTCACAAAAAGCATAACAACCCCTGCATTATCACATAGACCTTTCTTTTTAGGTCCAAACTCCGTTATAATCGTTCTTCATTAGCCTTTTTGAGGAATAATTGTATATTATAATAGAACCTAAATAATTGGCTTTAAGGTAATATTATTGTGCAGTAACTTAATACTACGTCAGTCTGAATGCAAGTTGGGTATATGATGCCATACGATTTCAAATAATATTCCCAACTGAAGTCGAAAACCTCTTTGATGCAACTCACCAGGGCTTCGACTACGCCGGTAAAGTGCCTGGTATATGTTCAGGCTTTTCTGCATCCGGCTGCGCTCAGCCTGACGTATTTAAACTTGCTATAATAGCAGCCTGAATGCAGGCCGTACATAAATTGTTTACTAGAACGCATAATGCTGAATCCGGGGATTATCGAAGATATAATGAAAAATATGATGCTTTCAGAAAAGAAGTCCCCGACTTCCGTTGAGATTTACCGTCTAAAACTATTTCAGGCCATTCTAAGCTAAACCTGCGCTTAGGATGGCGTATTCGTACAACTCATTTTTACATCAACCCATATTTAAGGAGCCAGAATGAAAAATTTGAATATCCTTGTTCCACTTGATTTTTCCGAGTTAGGCAATCGGGCCCTTATTGCCGCCAGGACTTTTGTGAATATATTCGGTGGTAAAATTACACCTTTTCATGCTTATATCCCTATCGCAGATCTCGATGGTTTTTACTATATGGGTACCGGCTTCAGTGCACAGGATAATTTTACGGAAATAGAGAAAGTATTATTTGACCGGCTTACCGAAACTGCGGAAAATCATGTAGACAAATCCCTCCTGGCCCCAGCAGTCGTCGATGTAGGCAATCCCGCGCAAGCGATTTGTCATGTTGCCAGTGATTATGACATCGTTGTAATGGGAACTCACGGACGTACCGGCTTCTCCCGCCTTTTTATGGGATCCGCTACCGATAAAGTACTTAGAATATGTCAGAAGCCGGTCCTGGTTGTTGAAGAGCATTCTAAATTAGATGAGATAAAATCCATCTTGGTAACGACAGATTTTTCTGAGAACTCCACCAGGGCTTTTCCTATAGCCATGGAGATTGCGGAAGGGTCTGGTGGCAAAATCGACCTGGTCCACATCGTCAGTAAAGAAGCTTTAGGCGCCGGGGACGATGATGAAGCCGCAAACAATACCGCAAGTTCACGCAAGAAGGAACTGGAGGAAATGATCAATAAGCACTTCAGGGGAATGGGGGATCGCGTTCATGCAAAAACACTGATCTCCGATAAATCGCCTCATGAGGCCATCGCTGAACTCAATAAAACAAGCAGGTATAACCTCATAGTCATGTCTACCGTGGGGCGTACCGGGTTGGAATATCTGCGCATGGGAAGTACTACATCCAATGTAGCCCGTCATGTAGAGACAGCCGTTCTGAGTATCAATCCGGGAAGGGATGAAGAGTGAACCTATAGTTCAGCTTCGTTAAAAAACAAAGGTTAAGCCTAATACACCGTGGAAGCGCCGGACATCTTCATCTACAAATTCGCCTACTAGGTCACCATTATCATTAGTAAAGTCATATAGGATGTTCTCATCCTGCCATTTGCCCATTTGTAGGGAGAAGTCCAAAGTTAGGCCCTCTCCCAACCCGAGTCCGATGCCACCGCTAAAGTACTCGCGGTCTGGATTGGCGACATACGGAGTCTCTTCCTGCGCTGTTGGATAATAGGCATATCCACCACGAAGTTTTACCAAATCAGCAATATTATATTGTATTCCTGCTCTATAATTAATTACTTCCTGATACAAATCCTGAATCAAAAGGTTCTCATTCCGTTCCAGGACCCGCTCGTCACCTAAATTTAACCTTATATCTGAATAGTCTACCCTTTCAGCGGAAAACGTAGCGCTAAAACCATTGAGATCATCAATTGCAGCACCAACAGACAATCGGGCAGGCCGGGTTAATGAATAATCAAAAGACCCCGTGAAGTCATCTTCCCAGACTTCTCCATCGGTAAATGTTGTGTTGACCATGTTTGAGAAATCCTCTGTAACCTGCAGATTAGTTTGAGTGGTATAAGATCCACCAATATTAAACCACGGTAGAATTTTATACACGGCACCTATACGAGCGTTGAAGCCGGTTATAGTCGCGTCGATCTCTTCATCTGTAAAAATAGTTTGTATATCGTAATCATTTTCAATTTCTGGTTGATCTTCGATAAACGTTCGTCGATATGAATACGAACCTGAAGGAATATTTAAGCTTAAGCCGACAAATAGGTTCTCTATAAATTCGGTACCCGCAAAAATAGTATATTCACCCATTTGCCCCCTCTCCGTCATTTCAGAAAATTGATCAACCCCCACATATTCAGAAGTAAAAGGCGGACGCCAGCTGGAATGATATTCAACATTATCCCCATTCATGACTGTATCAATGGCATAAGCGTTAAATGCCGGTTCAAAGAAGTCATCGCCCGCTTCCAGAAAGAAGTCCGTAATTGTGCTTTGTTCATTTAGTGCATTGATACTTAATGCACGGTTAAAATCTGCTGTCTGGCTATATCCTAGTCCAACAGATAAAGCTCCTCGTTCGGTAGGTGCCTGAAAAACCAATCCAAAATTGGTAATACCGGTTTGGGTATCGGAGAACTCACGGGTTTGGCCTAAATAAGTATCGGTTTCCCTTACATCCCGTGTTCCCAGACCAAAAGAGAAGTATGAATGCTCTCCCATTGCCGATGTAGCAGGGTTCATAATAAAAGAGCCAAAATCCTGACCTAATGCTACTGAAGCACCACCCATACCCATATTTGCAGCATCCTGGCCGGGAAGTTCAAATGTATAACGCAAAGCATCATTGTGATACTGTGCACTCGCTTCCTGAGCAGGAAACTTTAAGATGAAAGCCAATAACAGAGGAATTAGACATAGTTTTTTCATAGCTACAAATGGTATGGTGTTATTGAAACAACAAGAATAAAAAAGCCGGCTTTTTCCCGGCCTTAGTATAATCTAATCATTAGAACGGCTCCTGGAGCGGCTCGATGACCCGGAACTACTCGATCGTGAATTGGATCGGTTAACCTGCGAAGAGCGGTTATTGCTGGAGGTGGACCTATTTACCGCTGATCTTCTGTTCTGGTTAGCAGATCGGCTGACAGAGTTACCCGAAGAACGATTAACACTTGAAGGTGAGGAACGACGGTTAACCCCTGAGTTTCCTGACCGTCTCGTTACAGTTCCTCTGGCTGTGGATTCGTTGTCTCTTCTTGAACGAACCACATTAGATGAATTCGGACTTGAATCCGTCTGATTAAAAGAAGATGAACGATTATTACTGCCCCTTGATCCGGACGAAGAAGAGCCTGAGCTTGAACCCGAGGATCCGCGGCTGCGAGTAGTAGTACCACTGCCGCTACTTGAACTGCTTCCGCGCGATCGTGTCGTAGTGCCTGAACTTGAGGAACCATTTGATCCTCTTGAACGGACTGTTGAACCAGATGATCCTCTTGTCCCCCGTGAGCGAGTTGTAGCTGTGCCGGAAGAACTACTTGACCCACGTGAACGAACAGTTGATCTTCCCGAGCGTGATCCTGCTGGTGTTGAAGAACGAGTTACCCCAGATCTCGAAGCTGGTTGTGCTGATCTGGTTGAAGACGTACTTCTTGTAGCGACACCGGCCCGGTTCGTACGCTGAACTCCACTTGAACGTGTTGATCTTGCAGCACGCGTTGGGTTGTCGTATTTGAAGTAGTTATACGTAACGAAATTTCTTCCATAAAACCCATGATGCGGGTAATACCGGCCATAAGACCCCGGGTAGGCATAATAATTATGCGAGTAATAGAAAGGATCATGATAAGCATAGTAGGGATCATAGAAGCCCCCGAACCCGTAACTGAACCCGAAGCTATAGCTGTGCCGTCGGGGCACGTAATGATGTCCGGGACTATACAGGTAGCCATGGCGCGACGACCACGTTGACCGATTATAATCACGGTATAGAAAACCGTCATACAGGCCATCATCGTAACCAATATCATAGGCATCCTGCTCATCAACGCCTTCCACATACTCCTGTTGTCTGGGCCTTTCATAAGGATCAGATACTTTGAGTTGTGTGTAGCAACCTGATGCAAACAAGGCAAGCATCAAAATGGAGGGGGTTACGTTAAAGTATTTCATAATAAAGTCCTTTCAGCCAAAGATAACGTGATATCCTTCTTATTATAAAACGATTGTATAATTAAGAAAGTATACGTAGTTATGGAGTAGATGTTACTTTAGTTTATCGAATCACAAACACAGGGTCAAGCATCTTTCTCCGAATTTACATGAAACTTAGGTGCATGTAAGAGGCTGTAGCTATAACCATAGCTACAGCCTTAAATTAAGCTTATCTGCTTTTACATCCTTTAATACTACACGTATTTTTGGTAAAAACCTTTATCCCAAATAAGCACGTAAAGCAAGGCTTCGGTTATGATGGCGGAGTTTGCGAAGAGCTTTTTCTTTAATTTGGCGAACCCGTTCCCGTGTAAGATCAAAACGTTCCCCTATTTCTTCCAGGGTAAGCGAATGCTCTCGTCCGATGCCGAAATACAGACGTATTACTTCCGCTTCGCGGGTAGTAAGTTTGGATAATGCCCGTTCTATCTCGACCTTCAGCGATTCACCCATCAGATCATTATCCGGGTTGGGTGTTTCTTCGTTTTCAAGAACATCCAGTAAACGATTATCTTCTCCCTGGGCAAAAGGTGCGTCAACGGAAAGGTGGCGTCCGGAAATTTTGAGTGTATCCGATACTTCCGTTACGGTCATTTCCAGGCTTTCAGCCAATTCAGAAGCTGAAGGTATACGCTCGTACTCCTGCTCAAGCTTGGAAAGTTCTTTACCTATTTTATTTAACGCTCCAACCCTGTTCAGAGGAAGACGGACTATCCTGCTTTGTTCGGCCAACGCCTGCAGAATTGACTGTCGAATCCACCATACAGCATAAGAAATAAACTTAAATCCACGAGTTTCATCAAATCGCTTGGCTGCTTTAATCAACCCAAGGTTACCCTCGTTGATCAAGTCGCCTAAAGATAATCCCTGGTTTTGATATTGTTTGGCCACTGAAACTACAAAGCGCAAATTAGCTTGAGTAAGCTTTTCCAGAGCTCGTTGACTTCCGGCCTGAATTTCCTTAGCAAGAGTTACCTCTTCTTCGGGGGTAATCAGGCTCACTTTACCTATTTCCTGAAGATAGCGGTCAAGAGATTGCGACTCTCTGGTTGAAATTCCGCTTGGACTGGGATTTTTGGGTTCTTTCTTTTTCTTCTTTGCCACAAATAACTGGATTTATACTTTAATATGACTTAATTATGTTGCTAAAGTATGGATTGCGTATTGGAAAAAATCCGAAAATTAACAGATTTTAAAGATAAGGTATTTTTTAATAAATACAATCGCATGATCTGTCTTGAAAATTAATACCATAGCCAACTTACGCTCACTTAACGAAATTATAACTTCATTGTTGCTTCTGTTTTCTTATAATAAGGAATGCAAACGCTATACTTAAGTACTATAGCAGACTGCCGCTTTAAGAACTATCGTACCCAATCAGGAACCAGGCCCACCTCAACGTTGAATGCTATGCCTAATATTATATAACAAAAGGCCGTGATCACAATTATAAAGAGCAGATTTAACCATAATCCGGCTTTAACCATTTGAGGAATAGTAAACAAACCAGTACTGTAGACAATAGCATTAGGTGGGGTTGCAACAGGAAGCATGAACGCGCAACTGGCTGCTAACGCAGCAGGCACAATCAAAATGAGCGGATTTTCGCCTATACCTATAGCAACAGCAGCCAGGATCGGTAAAAAAGCCGCTGCCGTTGCCGTATTGCTGGTAATCTCAGTCAGGAACATAATCAGACTGACAGCTATAAGGACAATCATTAGTATTGGCCAATTACCGAGTCCAGCGACAGCCATCCCAATCCATTCAGCAAATCCGGTTTCCGCAATGGCATGGGCCAGACTCAAGCCTCCACCAAATAAAATCAATACTCCCCATGGTAATTTTTCAACGTCGTTCCAGTTAAGAATGAACTTTCCCTTTTTGAAGTTCACAGGTGTCAGGAATAGGATAAGAGCTGCAGCAATTGCAATTCCTGTATCCGTTAAACCATCGATATGATTAGACAAAAGGGGCCTGAACATCCACATTAGACCGGTAACTAAAAATATAACGGCAACTTTCTTTTCAGGATTGGTAACGGTGCCAAGGCTTTTTAATTCACGGTCAATAATTTCCTTTCCACCCGGCAATTCAGTGATTTCGATAGGAAAAGTAATTTTTGTCAAAACCAAGTAAGCTAAAGGTAACGTTACGATCACCAAAGGAACTCCAACGGACATCCATTGAGCAAAACCAACTTCAACGCCATATGTTTCATTCATGAAGCCTGCCAGAACGGCATTTGGCGGCGTTCCTATAATGGTAGCCAAACCACCAATATTACAAGCATAGGCAATAGATAATATTAAGGCGATACCAAAATTACGTTGGGCCAATTTGTCTGCATCTCCGCTTGCGTTATCCCGGGCCAGAGTAATAATGGACAGGCCAATGGGAAGCATCATAAGCGTCGTAGCCGTATTACTAACCCACATGCTCAAAAAGGCGGATGCAATCATGAAGCCAATAATAATTGAGGTTGGTTTTACCCCCACAAATTGCACTATATTTAATGCTATACGGCGGTGCAAATTCCAGGTTTGCATGGCTATGGCGATCATAAAACCTCCCATAAAAAGGAAAACGAGGGGATTGGCATATGGGCTTGCAGCCTCGTTCATAGAAACTACACCAAGCAAAGGGAAAAGTACGAGTGGAAGCAGTGAAGTTGCCGGGATCGGAATAGCTTCGGTTATCCACCAAATGGCCATAAGTGAACCAATTGCGGCGGTTGCCCATCCGGCTTCTCCAAGTCCTTCAGGAGCAGGTGACAGCAGCATCAGGATAAATATTACAGGCCCGAGGACAAGGCCGATAATTTGGCGGGTTGCCAAGCCGCTTCCTGTACCCTCTACACCATTTTTAGGTCCTGTTTCCCGGGATTCTATTTGTATATCAGGCATTTTAGATATTTATCTTAAGACTAAACAAAAAAGAAAGTGAGAATAGATTTTTAGTTTTCCATTTGGATTAAATCAGCTTCTATACATAGCGCACTGGCACCCAATACAGCTATTTGCTTTGTATTAGATAACTTTACTACCAGCCTTTCTGCTGAATGGGAGAAAGCAAATGTCCTGATTTGCTTCCACATGCTTTTTTCAAATAGGGTGTATGCTTTGCTTACACCTCCACCAAGAATAATTAATCCCGGATCGTAGGTGTACATCACCGCTTTTATCGCTTCACCAAGATGAATTCCAAACTGCTCAAATATTTCTATGGAAGAAGAGTCACCACTAATAGCTTTCTCCAAAAGCTGCTCTCCGGGCTCATTGGTCATCTTAGAAAAGAACTGGCCACTGCAATAATGTTCAAATATGGAGTCTTTATAAGGTAACATCCCAAATTCACCGGCACCGCAATTATTACCATTATATAATTGGTCATTTAATATGACACCGCCTGCAAAACCGGTTCCCATAATCAATGCTACAAAGTTTGAATAAGCTTGTCCGGCTCCGAAGAACTTTTCGCCTATAGCAAAACAATTGGCGTCATTATTGATATGTACTGTTAAACCTGTTCTCTCTTCGAGCATTTTCTTCAAAGGTACGGCATCCCATCCCGGAATATTTTGTACATCATAGACCATACCTTCTTCAATATCTACTACACTCGGAACGCCTATGCCAATGGCCCGGGCTTTCCTCCCGTCAACATCATTAATTAAAGCTTCAATTTGGTCCAGTACGGCATTTACGGTTGGCCGTGATGGTAAAGGCTGTGATATAACGTGCTCTAGCCTTCTATTTTTTACTAATCCCAACCTGATATTGGTCGCTCCAAGGTCAATTCCGATGTATGTTGCAGACACTTATTTTAAAATTTGTAGATGTTTAAAGCTTTTCCGTAAATAAAAATACAGTCTGGCACCTATACGTAGTTTCTTTTAACGTTGATTCAGAAGGTCAAAAGGTATAGCTCAAAGCGCCCGTTTTATTAATTGAGAGAAGGAGTAATAATCATATTCCTGAATTCAACCGGCCCATGGTCCCCTTGAATCTTTATGGGGCCGGGATTTTCTTCATCATTGTCAATAGCACCGCCCGTGGGTCCCGGAATAGGCCGATTGGTTATCACTTCCACTCCATTTGATACTACTGTAACCATTCGTCCTATTAGGGTGACTTCGAGCGTTTGCCATTCGTTGGCTTTTTTGGATACATTAGCGTTAGGGGCGATAAACCCATAGATACTGCTATTAAGTACGTTATTGGTCTTGAGGCCATAGTCATCAATAATCTGGACTTCGTACCGGCCTCTCAGGTAAACTCCACTATTGCTTCCTTCCGGTAATCTGTATTCCAGTTGAATATTGAAATCATCATATTCTTCTTTAGATACCAGATTTCCTCCCCCTTTTTTGTTAACCATTACATCGCCTTCCATTTGGAATTGGTTGTTCTCAGCGGTATTCCATTTAGACATACTTTCATCCAGCAAGTTCACGGGGTCACCCCATACCGGAGTTTCGCTACGGGTTAAATCAGGTGCACGCACTCCCGTCCAATGTAATATCTCACCACCTTTTTGTGTAGTTCCGGCTAATCCATCATTATTCAATTCAAATTCAAATTCTAAATCGCTATCCAGGGGTTCCCATTGCGGAGGGATTGAGAATGAGTAGAGTTGCTTTTCTTCCGAATATTTTATTTCCGAGATAGGCCGGGCACTTCCCCCCGATCCTACATAATAACCGACCATCGTACTTAAACCAGAGCCTTTAATTTCAATCCATGCAGGGGATTCACCCTGATCAGTTTGAATGGTTAAGTTCCATTTCCCGATAACCTCTGAGCCTGCGAAAGTAGTTTGCGCAGGCGTGACCGCAGGCATCATAACAACAGGAAGTAAGAATAATAGTATGTATTTGATCATTAGGATAGATAATTTTTTGTAAATTTTATTTCGCCAAACCTAAAAAAAGTCTTCTGGACAAGAATAATACTCATTCACATATTCCTAATTTTTCAGATGACTCATTTCAATGGTATCAGGCAATTGTAACAAATATTTTTATTAAATAAAATATAAACTCTGCCTATCCCTAACTTCACAGGAGTTCCACTGCCAAAAGTAAGAATGCTAATTATTGATAAGCAAGATCTTACTCTATATCATCCTTGAATGGCCTGTTGGATGTGCCGGGCGTGAAGGGCTGTTTCTGCCCGACCATTTATAAATCGAGCAAAGAAATTTCTTTAACAGCTTTGAAATCTTTGGTATTAAAAGTGGCTACATCGTGAATACCAGCAGCCAATCCAATGCTGATAATTTCAAAATCATGAACTTTTAATCCCGTCGGCTGATAACGTTCGGAAAGCTCAAGAAAAACAGCTAATGAATCTTGATTGGGATAAATAATTTCAAAATTTTGAATAATCTCCTTCTAAAATTTCTAAAGCTGCGTTTACCTTTAAATCATACCCTGATAATCGGGTAACAACAGCTAAAAATTCAATGAGATTTTTTGAGGAGGTTACAAGCTCGCTCTCTGAATGATCTAAAATTTGTCGGGACTGATTGAAAAACTCTGAATCCTGGTCAATTCCATATACCAAAATGTTTGTATCTATGCGCAGCTTACTCATAAGCGACAGAACGAATATCTTTCTTATCTAATTTGCCTTTGAGCTTTAAAGAGCGAATAGGTGTTTTTGCTTTGCTGGATTTTGTCACAGTGGAGAGATATAGATAAACTTTTTCCAGTTCAACTTCAGAAAGTCGATCAATTTCTTTTTTTACTTTTTCCTTGGTAATCATGGCAGAGAAGTTATTTTAGTCTACTTATAATCTACTCAAAGTAGATCAATTATCATAACGGCTGAAGACTTTGGCTGTTGCCGAACACAGGCTATTCGTAATGGTATCAGTAAGCATGCCGGCTAATTATGAACAGCAATTAGTTTCTTCACCATATTATAAAATAAAAGCGGCGGAGGAAAAAACCCCGCCGCTTTTATCATGTATTGATGCCACTGGTTCCGTTAGGAGGCTCTATTTGGATGTGGTTTTATGGAACTCAAATCCTCAATACGTACGGGCTCTCCGCTTTCAATACTTTTGCGGGCGGCTATGCCTATTAAAATCGACATGGCACCATCTCTAATTCCGGCTGAATGTTGTAGTGGGTCTTCCATATTAGGAGTGCGGAATATTTTATCCTGCAAGCGTATATCTCCGCCGCCGTGTCCGCCGCTCCCCCGGGGTACTTTAACCATTTCATAGTCACTTGCAAAGTTATCCATCACGATAATTTCTTCATAATTGGTGATTTCCTCCTGCTCACTCTGTGACATCTCCTGTTCATGTAATTCTGCCTGATTGGCAATTTCTTCCCTTCTCCAGGGGATTCCGTCCCAGGCATCGATTCTTCCATCCATACCATTGAACGCAATTTTCATCCCTTCGTAAGGAGAATATGTAGTTAAGGAATAATTTACCATAACATCATTGGCGAATTTCACCTGAACAGACATTTTATCATAAATATCGATTTCATGCCTCCAAACGCAGTTGTCTCTGATATACCCGTCATGTTCTTCATTGTTGACATAAAGGTCAACATTTCGTTGGCTATCGGTGATATCCCAATGAAACTTACAGGTATCCTTATATTGGCAGGATCGGCAATTATCACCCCGAAAAGAGTTGTTGCTGCCATAATGTTCCAGCGACCCTTTCGCGAAAACTTCTACCGGATCAGAATCCAGCCACCAGTTAAGAAGATCAAAATGGTGAGCGGCTTTATGCACCAGTAAGGTACCGCCCTTGTCTGCAATCCCGTGCCAGCGCCTGAAATAAGAAGCCCCGTGATAAACATTCAAATACCAGTGAAAATCAACGGAGGTAATTTTCCCTACACGTTTTTGTGTCAGCATTTCTTTTAGTTTGGTGTAATGCGGATTATAACGGTAATTGAATCCGATGATTAACTTATTACCCGATTTTTCTTCCGCGTCCAGTATCGCCTGGCACTTATTTTCGTCCGTAGTCATGGGTTTTTCAGAAACAACATCCACACCACTCTCCAATCCTTTGATAATAAATTCATGATGTGTGGAGTCCATCGTGGTGACAATCAGCATGTCCGGATTGGTCTCGGCCATCATCTCATCAAAATTAGTAAAAGTCGGGCAATCAGCACCTATATACTCCTTACCATACTCCAGCCGTCCCGGATTGATATCGCATAAACCGACGAATTCGGCAATATCCCCATAGCGCTCTCTTACTGTTCGCCCCCAAAAGGAGGTTCCCCTGACCCCGGTTCCCACCAGTGCAATTTTCCTTTTCTGCTGCAACGGCGTTTGTTTGGAAAATGCTCCTATTGGATTAGCCAGCATGGTGCCAGCCATGGCTCCCGTTGTCGTGCGTATAAAATCTTTCCGGGTGTATTTGTTTATATCCATAACGATTAAATTTACATTAGTATTTTATATGATAAGCTGAAAGCCATTCGTATAGATAGCTTTCCAGGTTAGTTCATTTTATGAGCTCTTTAATATATTAACATTTATATAATATCGATACAAGCGCTTCCAGTTGATATAAAACCCTTCGTATTTCCCTGCTGTTATTTAAGCTGTAAGCACTGCTGACTATTGATTAGATAATTTTTACAAAGTTCCTTAACCGGTTACTACCATCTTATTAAATTTTTTCCCCATAAACAATAGGACCTTTAGATTTTTTTAATGCAAAGGAAAATCAAGCGCTCCCCATCGCGGTTATAGCCTTACCATGAGCGCCTGCAAACAAATCAGCAAATCGAGATGAAGTAAATTGGCTTAAGAAGATTCTCTGTGTCTAAGACCAAGCCTAATCAGCCCTTAATGAAATTCGTATCAAAAGTATATCAAGACCTTGGTAGGGTGCTGGTACCATGAGGTCCGGGGTCTATTTGGCGCCATCGCCCCCCCGTTTATACCTAAAACCTCAAATAGTTTATATGAGGTTTTAGGTACTTTTCTTAAGTTTAAGCGTCTTTTAGTCTTGTGGCAGCATGGGGAAGATCCGGCGAATATCCTCATCGGTTGGCCTTCGGCCATATTCACAAATCTCAAAAGATTCGACATGCTGAAAGTCATTCGCTTTATCCTCTCCGTACCATTTAGCCAGGCCTGCCCTTTGTTCATCTGATACGTTACCACCACTAAACCTGTTGTCCGTCAACCATTGCCGGCGGTCTTCAGGTGATTCGGGAACTTCTTGTCTACCGCCAATCCACGGAAGCCATTCATACACCTGGGTAACGTGTGCTTCCACAGCATCCAATTTGGTTTCGATATGGCTGTCTATGCCTACTACCACATCATGCATAAAGGGATAGGGTTTTTCAAATCTGTCAGACAAATAAAAGAAGATCGGGTTTTTCTCTAAAGGCGGGGTGTCTGAGGCCAGGTTTGGAACTCCAACCATATAGGCGGCATCCTGCACCAATACCCCCGAGTACCTGTGGTCAGGATGGTAATCCCAGGGCCTTACGCCAAATACGACATCAGCATCCCAGTTGCGAATCTCCCGGATTACATCCATACGAATGTGGAGATCTGGCATGAGTTCTCCATCATTGTTATCCATGACGACATACTCGTCTATTCCCATTCTTCGGGCTGCTTCTTCAGCTTCGGCCCTTCGTATGGACCCCAGATTACCGCCGCCAAGTTCCTGGTGTCCGGCACTGCCATTTGTAATCGAGACAAACTTCACCCGATGCCCCGCTTCTGCCATCATGGCTGCGGTTGCACCCATTTTTAAATCTCCGTCATCCGGGTGGGCGAATATAACCACTATATTCAGCTTTTCGTCTGCTTGTATTTGTTTTGAAAAGACGACTAATGGGGACAGTAGAAAAATGGCGAGGATAATTGATGTAAAATATTTAATCATGTTGATTTCCGTTTTGGTTGATTTTGATGACTTGAAATATTCATTGATTAATGAAGTGTAGTAAATATTTTTGTCAACCGCTCCTCAGCCCTAATATTTGAGCTGATAAATTTTAGTGGCTAAATCGCGAACAGCACATTACCACCCCTGAGGGGGGTGTATCAAAAGGCATTTCGCCGACACCCGTAACCTTCAGACATGGGTTGGTTTAATCCACCGTAGAGACGCAAGATTTTGCGTCTCTACATGATGTACCCGCATCACGGAAGCCATTCATATAATACCGTTTGATGAAATTACGGTTACTGGTTTATCCAGGCATGGTTGGTTTAATCCACCAGGTTCTGACGCCTCGTTGAGGCTGTTGAATGTGCGGGATTCCCCTTCTTCATTGACAAACAGCGAAAATAAGTGTGCAGCACCCAAATTTTGAGTTTATGCCGTCTTAACCAATAAATCTTTCATTGTGGTACCGATCACAGCCGGATTCTCACAAACGGTAATACCTGCGGCACTGAGCGCCTTCATTTTCTCATCAGCAGTTCCCTTTCCGCCTGATACAATGGCTCCGGCATGCCCCATGCGGCGGCCTGGAGGTGCAGTTCGGCCGGCAATAAAGGCCACTACGGGCTTGTTAACATACTTTTTGATATAATCAGCGGCTTCCTCTTCTGCCGTTCCGCCAATTTCACCGATCAGAATAATGGCTTCCGTATCAGGATCTTCATTGAACAGCTTAACGGCGTCTGTGTGAGTGGTGCCAATCACCGGATCTCCGCCAATACCGATAGCAGTGCTTTGGCCCATACCGGCTTTTGTTAACTGGTCAACGGCTTCGTACGTAAGGGTCCCTGAGCGGGAGATCACTCCAATATTGCCCGGCGTGAAAATATCACCCGGCATAATACCAACTTTAGCATGTCCCGGTGTAATGATACCCGGACAATTAGGTCCGATAAGGGTAGCGCCGTGACGGTCGGCTATTTGCTTCGCCGCAATCATATCCTTAACCGGGATACCTTCGGTGATGCAAATAATAACTTTAATGCCTGCTATAGCGGCTTCACTGATCGCATCACCTGCAAATGGCGGGGGAACGAATATGACAGATGTATTGGCGCCTTCGTCGTTTACAGCATCAGCTACAGTATTGAAAACGGGGCGATCAAGATGTGTGGTCCCGCCTTTACCCGGGGTTACTCCTCCAATAAGATTGGTACCGTATTCTATCATTTGACTAGCATGGAAACTTCCTTCCTTACCGGTGAATCCCTGAACAACTAATTTTGTATTTTCTCCAACAAGTACGCTCATGCGCAGAACCTCTTCCTTTAATATTTGTGTTAAATGCGGATTAAATATACCGACCTTAAGTGTGAGTAACAACGATTAAAGGGCAATGATTATACCCATTTAATCTTTTTGATTGAGTGGGTCCACCTTTTGAGCTAACCTTGTGCCAGTCAACATCCATATAAGCGAAAGCTGGATTTTAACAAACGGCATAATTAATTAAAAGCTCCCGTTTTCCGCAAATGCAGCACCGAATAATTATAACCCTGGGTTAACGATTTCTGTCTCGTCCTAAAAGAAGTTTACAGGTTATTTCCACACATCCAAGCCCTGTAAGGGCGACACAGGCAAGACATTTCTGTCATCATAGTCGATGTTATGTTTTTCAAGCCGTTCCCACTGTGCCGCCCCTGCAGGGCTCTTGTATTTTTTCATTCCAGCGGGGCTGTATCAAAAGTCATCACCAAAAAAGCATTACCTAATTTATTAAACGAACACCACCCATTACCTCGTCATTCCGACCGGAGGCCGCCGGTTTTGCGGCTGTAGTGGAGGAATCTCATCCGGTATGAAGGTGCTCATGGCTGTTTTGCTTAAAGTATGCCACGAAGTAACTTACGAGCGGATGAGATCTCTCCGCTCCGGCCGCAAGTTCGGCGGCCTCCGGTCGAGATGACGTTGATAGAAAGGTTTTCTAATTATAAAGGTTAATAATTAAGGTTGACTAAAATGTATTTAGCCTTTTGATACACCCCCGCTCAGGCAGGCAAGTTCATTATGGCATAACGGTATCTTTTCTTTGACCGGGCATATTAATGCTAGACAGGTCCAGCTTTCTATTCTTAAATAATATCCCGTCTGTCGGTGAAAACAGAAAGGCCAATGTGAAAAATAACCCTGTGACAACAGCGATTGCCCCAGCTATTGTCCCGTTTACCATTAATGCCAGAAAGTATCCGCCGATGGCTGATGCCACTCCAATAACCATCGCCAGTATTATCATTATCTTCAGGTTTTGCGTGAGCAAATAAGCTGTTGCCGGTGGCACAATGAGCAAAGCCACCACTAAAATAGCTCCCACACTTTCAAAAGCCGCTATGGTGGATAATGAGACAGAACCCATTAAAGAATAATGGATAAGTGTCACGGGTATACCGAGGGCCAGGGCCAGTTCTTTATCAAAAGTGTATACTTTTAGCTCTTTAAAGCTGCTGGCCACGAACAAAATATTGAGAACCAGCACAGATGCAAGAATCCAGGTAGGGCGCGGCCCCATATTTACATTACCCCAATACCAGACATCCCAGGGGATATAGGCTATTTCGCCATACAGGACGCACTCCTGATCTATATCAACGTTTGATGCGAATAGTGTTATGATGATGACCCCAAATGCGAACAATGATGTAAAAACCAACCCCATCGAAGAATCCTGCAATAATCTGCCTTTTTTGCTAAAAAATTCTGTTAGGTATACGGTAAGCAGCCCAAAAGCACCTGCCCCTATAAGCATAGGCAGTGTGTTCCTGCTCGCCGTTAACAGAAAGGCGATAGCAATACCCGGCAAAACCGCATGAGAGATAGCATCCCCCATCATGGACATTTTCTTCAACAACAAAAAGGAACCTACCAGGGCACACGAGGCCGCCGCAAGGCTTCCGGTTAATAATATCAAGGCTGTTGAGGAGAGCATGGTTTAGTTTCTAGTTTTTAGTTTGGAGTTTCTAGTTTAAAGTTTTTAGTTAGTTCCGGTTTCAGAGTTTAGCTTTGGCAACAACTAACAACAGCGAAGCGTACAACCCACCACCAACAACAGCATAGCGTACAACCCACCACCCACAACCCACAACTTTCATTGTGGGATTGTCTTATTGTGGGGATCTGCTTTTGGGTTTTCGAGTACCGCTGTTAGTTGGGCTTCAATTTCGGGGGTGATGAGGTGCTCCATTGATTCCGCGTCATCATGGACGTGATCTCCGGCAATCTGTACCTGGTCAGTGAGATATAATTCCCACAAGCGATGGACCCGAACGATGCGTTTCGCCCTATTCCTGCCCTCTTCAGTCAGCAAGTACATATCAGGACTTCCTTCATATTTCTCTACTTTCCTTTGCTCAATGAGCCGCTTCAACCCTTTTTTAACAACCGGTTCCTGCATCCTCCTTCTTTTTAATATTTCACCTAAACTCCTCGAGCGGTGCTTCCTTTCATCTTTCTCTTCAAGCAGGAACAGAGTTTTGAGAATATTTTCGTCTTCTATGGTCTTCCTGTTAACTCTGTGGTCCAGAAACCGGGCCAATTCCCCACGTTTTGGTGCAAACAAAAAAGACAAAATAAAAACACCTAAAGCAGAAAGGACCATCCACGGGCCTGTGGGCATTGAAGGGGCGAGATAACTGACAAATGAACCTGTAACGCCGGAAAAGGCCCCTACTCCCCCCGCAATTATGAGCATGTAAAACAGAGAGGTTGTCCAGTAACGTGCTGCGGATGCAGGTATAATGAGCATGGAAGCCATCAGCACAATACCTACTGCCTGAATGCCAACGGTGATGGTCAGCACCAAAAGTGTAGCGATTAGAAACTCCAGCTTTTTAACCGGATAGCCAATAGCGGTGGCAAAGCCGGTATCGAAACTGACCAGCATCAGCTCTTTGAAAGTCAGAGCTACCGTTATAACAATAAGCACACTTAATGTACCAAAAACCATGACATCTAAAGGAACAAGGGAAGCAGCCTGGCCAAATAGGAAGGCGTCAAGTCCGCTCTGGTTCACATTCCCGCTTGATTGTATAAAGGTGAGCAAAAGCACACCTAAGCCAAAAAATACAGATAACACCATACCGATCGATGCATCCGGAGATATTTTGCTGTTTTGTATAACGTAATCCATCACAATGATGCTGGTCCATCCGAAAATAATAGCTCCAACCAATAAGGCAAATGGGTTTTTATCTCCAACCACTATAAAAGCCAGACATACCCCTGGCAGAACGGCATGGGCTACGGCATCACCTAATAACGCACGTTGGCGTAAAACAGCAAAGCAACCCAGCACTCCAGCCGATATACCCAACAAGATAGTCCCCGCTACCACATATCGTACGTTGGGGTCCTGAAAGGAGAAAAATTCAAAGAAAGACTCAATCATGACCGGGCTCTCTCACAAGGTTCTTCTCTTTGGTTAACTCAACCACCTGGGTGAGTATATTCAACCTGCCGCCGTATGTTTTCTGAAGGTTCTCATTGGTGAAAACCTCATCTTTAGGACCATAAGCAACGAGTCTCAGGTTAAGCATCATTACCCAATCAAAATATTCCGATACGGTTTGAAGATCGTGGTGTACCACCATCACCGATTTCCCACTCGACCTTAAGTCGCGCAACAGGTCTAAAATGGCAGATTCGGTCGCTGCATCCACGCCTGAAAAAGGCTCGTCCATCAAGTAGATCTCGGCTTCCTGGGCAAGGGCCCGGGCCAAAAAAACACGCTGCTGCTGACCACCGGATAATTGTGAAATCTGGCGTTTTGCATAAGGCAGCATACCCACTTTTTCGAGTGACTCCTGGGCAATCCGGTAATCATCTTTCCCCGGACGCCTGAACAGTTTCAGGTGGCTATAGCGCCCCATCACCACCAGGTCAAGTACATTAATGGGGAAATCCCAATCTACTGATTCTCTTTGCGGAACGTAAGCTATCATCTTTCGTTGCTTACGCAAAGGCTTGCCATAGATAAGAACGTGTCCGGATGCAGGTTGAACAAGGCCCATAATGGCCTTTATCAGCGTAGATTTACCGGCACCGTTCGGGCCCACCACTGCAATAAGCTTTGATTCCGCCATATCAAAATCAATATCCCATAAAACAGGTTTTTTATCATAAGCCAGTGTCAGATCATGTACTTCAATAGGTGGTATCATAATAGTCTCTACCGTATGGTTTTATCTTTTTCTTAAACGCCCTTTGCTGCAAACGGGCAGCCTTACTTTAATGCCTCAACTATCGTTCGAACATTATGCTTAAACATTCCAATGTACTTTCCTTCATCGGTCCCAGGGCTCCCCATGGCATCAGAATATAACTCCCCTCCAATTTTCACTTCATGGCCACGCTGTTTGGTTCCCGCAATAATCGACTCTGACGAGCGGGTAGAGACGCTGCTCTCCACAAATATTGCAGGGATCTCATTTTCAGTAATAAAGTTGACCATATTTGATACATCCTGAAGGCCGTATTCTCCGACTGTACTTACACCTTGTAGTGCCTTAACCTGAATCCCGTAAGCGTCACCAAAATAGCCAAAAGCATCGTGGGCGGTAATCAGCGTTTTCCTTTGGGTAGGAATTTTATCCAACTCCGTTCTGATGAATTGTTCCAGGGAATCCAGCTCTGCCAGATATGTTTCTGCATTTTCCTGAAATTCATTTTTATGGTCCGGTGCAAGTTTCGAAAGTTGCTTTTCAATATCCCTGACCGCATACTTCCACAGGTTAACATCAAACCATATATGGGGATCATAATTCCCACCAGGCCCATAAGCTGATATTAACAAGCTATCAGGAATGGAAGAAGACACTGCATGGGCTTTATTGCCAAGTTGATCAAGGATTTCCGAGAGCCTGCCTTCCAGAAGCAATCCATTGTATAAGATCAGATTAGCTTCCTCCATATTCCTGAAGTCACCGGGGGTAGCACGATACAAGTGAGGGTCCACACCCGGCCCCATGATGAAATCAACCTCCAGCAAATCACCGGCCACAATAGAGGCTGCATCGCCTATCATTTGGGTGGTCGCGACGATATAAAGCTGGTCCGGGTTCGAACGTTCATTACTGCTTCCGCAGCCCGAAAGCGGTAAAATGAACAAGAATGAACTATACCATAAATTTTTGATCATTATTTATTTTTCGATCATTATTCGTGTTGCCAATATTACCGGAAGCAAGTACCTGTTCCCGTTTACTTCCACGCGTACTTCATCTCTTTCATGTTCAATTACCATAACTCTGGAATCTATAATAAGCTCCAGCCTGGAAAGCATATTTAAAACATCCGTATCCTGGCTGATAACCCGCTTGATCCTTCCATCTTCCCCCGGTTTCACTTTATTTAATGACAATAGCGCGGGACCGTTAGGTAGTTCAAGGTCCGATGAAGGAATAGGGTCACCATGCGGATCATGCTGAGGATGCCCAAGCATTTCAGCGATCTTGGCTTCAAAAGTCTCGCTGATTACATGCTCCAGCTTTTCTGCTTCATCATGAACTTCCTCCCAGCCATAACCATGTACTTCAGCCAGGTATAGCTCCAAAAGCCGGTGGTGCCGTAATATTTCAAGGGCAACTTTTTCACCTGCTTCTGTAAGCCGTACACCCTTGTAGGGCTGGTGCAAAAGCAGTTTCATCTCAGCCAGCTTTTTCAGCATATTCGTCACGGATGCCGGCTTCACGTTCAGTTCTTCGGATAACAGCATCGTTGAAACAGCTTCACCATTTTCACCCAGCTTGTATATATATTTAAGGTAGTCTTCCTGAGATTCGCTTAATTTTGATAATTCCATAACAATTAATAGGAAAATTTTTAGTTGAGACTAAAATAATACATCAATAAACAACGAGCAATATTTATATTTACTTAGCAAATAGCAGCGTTCGTTTTAACCTGGCCTAAATCCCCTGAACGTTGATTAACCTGGTTTTTATGATTACCACGATTGATAAAATTAATCATAGCCCATCACACTAATCATAAATCACAGTTCAAAACATTGATATAATTACGAAGTCAACCTGAAGAATAGGACCAGACAAGTCTTCGACTTCGGTTGGGGAATATGCATTTGGAAACAATGGCGGGCATTGCAGGCCCCAACCTGCATTCTGACTGATGTTTGCAGGAGGAGGTATACTATAATACAGACGTCAGGTTGGGCGCAACCGGATTCCCAAATGCCTGGCCACAACCTATGCAGCTGACCCGGAAGCCTGCCCTGAGCGCAGTGAGCGTAGCGAAACGAAGTCGAAGGGAACTCGAAATGGTTTCCAAAAGTTGTCAAATCTGGCTAGCCGATGATTCGAATAAAGATAACATCCTTGAAGCAACCAGAGAAGATTTGACAACTTTGCGTTGAGTCTTTTAGACTGACGTTGGTATTGAGTTACTGCACAATAAGATAAGGGAAGTCGAAAGCCTGGCTGATGAATCCATAGAAAGGTTACTCAGCGAAATAACGGGAGCCCGTGTTACGGTACGATTTTTCGGGGTATATTTTCCGGCAACCTGACCAGGGTTTCATAGTTTACATAGTTTGTAAGCTCACCGAAGGCCGATACTGAGATGCTGTTATTCCGTTGCTTACCGATGATCACCACTTCATCCCCCTTCTGTATATCAGGGAAGTTTGTGATATCCACTAAAAACATGTTCATATTAACAACACCTACCACAGATAGCCTTCTTCCGCGTATCAAAACGCGGCCGAGGTTACTCATGCTGCGGCTGAAACCGTGGCAGTACCCTACGGGTATGGCTGCTACCCTGGAGTTTCGGCTGGCCTGGAAGGTGGTGCCATAGTTGATAAATTCACCTTTTCTTACCTCTTTTGTGCTCATCACCGTACTCTTCCAGCTAATGACACGTCTCAATGGGTTCTCTTTCACTTTCCCGCCATTCAAAACATATTGCATGTAGGATTCACTGCTCGGCCAGTAGCCATAGAGGGCAATTCCTATTCGGGCCATATCCATAACGGTTTCCGGGTAGCTTAAGGCCGGTGCCGAGCAGGCCGTGTGGCATATCTTCGCTTTAATTCCATTTTTGTGGAAAATGCTGACGTGATCATTGAAGTTCTTTATTTGGTTTTGGATCCTCAGATAGTTGCTAACACTTTCGGCCCCGGCATAGTGCGTACAAAAACCTTCCAGGGAAAGATATTCCATGTTCTGTTTTAACAGCCTAAACAACTTTTCAAAATCGCTTATATCAAAACCCGTCCGGTTCATACCGGTTTCAAGTTCCAAGTGGACCAATGCTTTTTTCTTCTGCTTACGAGCGGCACGTATGGCTTCTGCAATTCGCTCGAAATCAAATACATAGAACGAAATATCATGCTCAACGGCCCAATCTACTTCATCATCCCCCATCATGCCCATTATCATGATGTCGGAACCTTCTTTTTTTGTTTCTCGTGCTTTTAAAGCTTCATCGGCACTAAACACCGAAAAATGGTTTATGCCACAATCTTCCGCGAGTGGAAGAAAATGTTCTATACCATGGCCATAGGCATTCCCTTTGATCACAGACGATATGTTTACTTTGTTGCCAAGTGTCTTTCTTATAAAGCGCAGGTTATTTTGGAAGGCAGATTTACTTATTTCAATATAGGAGCTATGGAACATTTTGTTAATTTAGCAGTGAATTTAATAGGAATAGTTACTCAAGAATACCCGTAATAATGGAATGGAACATGTTTACGCCCTGGGCTAATATGTGATCAGGAAAATCATAATTACTGTTGTGAAGTTGGGGATGTTTTAAACCCGCTCCAATCCCAAATAAAGCGCCTTTGTATTTTTGTGTAAAGCGGCCGAAGTCTTCAGACCAGGGAAATGGGTCTTTGACTTCACGTGTTTTTAAACCGTTCATGGCAGCAGCGTCTGTTATCATTTTTACACATTCTTTATCGTTAACATTGGCTTCAAAAACTTCCGTCCAGCCGGTTTCAAAGTTTAGGCCATGGGCCATGGATGTTCCTTTGGCCAAATCCAGGGCCTTTTCGGCCATGATCTCAACATCATCCTCCCGATAAGCCCTCAAGGTAGCCATAACCTCTGCATATCCCGGAGTAGTTCCAAAGGCTACTTCCCCGACCCGGGCATGAATGATCGTCACCATAGCGGCATCATGCAAAGCTGTATGCATTGTGGGCAAAGCCGTTAAGTCCTGAATCAAAGAAGCCGCGGCCAGGGCGGGGCTTTTACCGTCTTCCGGATGTCCGGCATGGGATGTCTTGCCTTTTAACTTGATCATTAAACCACGTGAGGCTGATGCAAAAACACCTTCTTTCACCAGGATTTCGCCTTCAACATATCCCGGCAGGTTATGAAGGGCAAAAGCATAGTCTGGGGTGATGGTTTTAAATTTTATATCATCCAAAATTTGGGCTGCGCCTTCACCGGTCTCTTCTGCCGGCTGGAATAATAAAACAACGCGTCCTTTTTTGAGGGGGTTTTCTTTCAATTTCCGGGCAACGCCGCAAACTATAGCCATATGTCCATCGTGGCCGCATTTGTGAGAGATGCCTTCCGTGGTTGATTTGTAATTGAGGTCAATGGTCTCGGGTATAGGCAAGGCATCCAGCTCGGACCGTATTAATACAGTCGGCCCATCTTCTTTACCTTCATATATGGCCGCCAAACCATGACCGCCAATCTTATCAATAATTGCATTGGGGTTGGTTTTTGCTAAAAATTCACGAATCAAAGCTGCTGTTTTTTCTTCCTTGTTGGAAAGTTCAGCAGCTGTGTGAAGCGTATGCCTTAGTTTTGTGATGCTTTTTATCAAAGGTTCTTCCATAGATCGTATGTTCCGCTTATTCTAACCGGAGTGATAGTTGAGTAAAGAATATCCTAATACAACTTGCCCAAAACAAGTTGAGGATCAGGATATTTTTTTAAAGCCTGCTTCATATCCTGTTCAGCTACTACACCGGGCATATCTTTTCGTTTTTTCATATATCGGCCGATATCACTCTTAAACGATGTTATGTAATCGACTTCGCCGGTTGAGTGCCTGGTATGAGTTCAGACCTTTCTGCATCCGGCTGCGCTCTGACTGACGTGGGTATTAAGTTACTGCACAATAGAATACGTCAGTCTAAAAGAGCGCAAGTTGGGCTTATGATGTTCATATCGACCCGGTTGGTCATCCCAACTGAGATCTGACTGACGTGGATTGCAGATAGATGCTCCGTGAAGCGTCTGCGCTTCACGAAAGAACAACGCCCGGGAGCTGTGAGTACAACCAGGTCGGCACGAGTAGGAAGGGCGCACCGGCAGGCTTCTCTGGTAGCCAATAATATCTTTGTGCATTCCCGGTTACCGGGTGCAATTTCGGAAAGCGTGGACGCTTTCCGGAGCGAGGTGGCCAGAGTGAATTTTTTAACCGAACCAGGGTATTAAGTTAGTGCACAATAGAATACGTCAGTCTGAATGCAAAGTGGGGATTATGATGTTCATATTGCCCCAGATATTCATCTCAACTGAAGTCGAAGACTTCTCCGATGTAATCCACCAGGTCTTCGACTTCGCCGGTTGAGTGCCTGGTATGAGTTCAGACCTTTCTGCATCCGGCATTCAGACTGACGTTCTTACCAGCTCATAACTCGTATCTTATATCTTCCAATACCCATCTCCCCTCACTCCACAATTTTGTCAATATAACTGGAATTCATAATCCCTAACGCGCCAACGTACTTTAATTCAAACGGCAAGGTATCTCCTACTTTCAGATCGCTTTCATTCTGCCCGACATCCACTACCAGCATGTCGGAACTGGCATCTACTATTTTAACATCGTCGCTTTTGGAGACGAGGAACTCGGGTTGGATATCCAGGTATCCAATATCTAAAATGGCACGATAAGCGGTTTTCCCGTACAGCCCTTCGTCAATTTCCATCGTATGTCCCATAGGGTTTGCACCCATGTTCCCGCTTGGTGCCATTGGTTTTTCATGGATCTCAATGATCTGGGCAAAAAGTTCCAGTACAGATGATTCCATCCCTTCGATAACCTTTCCGCTGAATAAGTCCAGACCAAAATACAAGGTTTCACCAATTCGAAAATGGTTGATCCCAACCGGTAATTCACCGTTCAGGATAAGCGGGATCGTAACAGAGGTACCTCCGGATACATAAGGTATTTTACGATTAAACTTAAGCTCGATGATCTGTTCGTACAATGAGAGTTGAATAAGCTTGTCTCGGTCAGGCATCACCCCATGCAGGCAATTAAGGTTGGTACCCAGGCCAACTACCTTAATCCTGGGAAGCTTGAATACCTGGGAATAAAAATCTATTAAATCTTCACGAACGACGCCTTCCCTTAAATCCCCAAGCTCAATCATAATGATGATCTTATGATCGACATCTTGCTTAACGGCTTCCTTTGAAAGTAACCTGATGGTAGAAAGTTCCGTATTGAAACTTACATCAGCAAACTCAATAATGCTTGGTATGCTCTTTTTAGGAGGGGGCTTAATGTAGACCGTTTGCACATCGGGGTTGATTTCCTTGATCACTTTTAAGTTACTCACCCTGGAATCATGAATCTCTGTAACCCCAAGATCAATTACTTCTTTAATGTAATCCCGGTGTCCACAAAAAAGTTTTGTAACTACACCCCACTCAATGTCCCTTTTATTAAATATCTTATTAAGAAAGTTGTAGTTATGCCGCAGTTTGTCACGATATAATTTTAGATATGCCATCTTACTTTTTGTACCTCATTTCAAGGTATTTGTTAGTAAATCCAAGTTTTTCGTATAAGTAGCGAGCAGGGTTATCAGGCTCGACATGTAAGGCCACATCACCGTCAGCATTTTCAATGGCAAGCCTCATGAGCTCCTTGCCTACACCCTTCCCTCTGAAAGCTTCATTCACAGCAATGTAAACAAGAATATTTTCAGGGATAAAACCTGACATACCGGTTTCATTTATTATAACAGCCCCTGCGATACTTCCATTCTCGTATGCAACACCTATAAATCCGCCTTTACCGGGCTGGCCGCCTAATGCATAATCAATACACCTGTGGATGTCTTCTATCTCATCCCCATATTGGTCCAGGCTCACAAATAAAAAATTTGCGACATCATCTCTGGTGAAGCTGCTATGCTCTATGTTTTGCCCATTGACAATTTCGTATTCCATAATAATTTAGTTTTTCTTGATTTCAAGCTCTTCGGTTTTATTATCCGGAACTACAAGTGATAATATTATAAATACAATTAATGCGGCAGTAATTCCAAATATATTGGGGTCCAAACCAAAAGGAAGGTCCGTATTTAAAATGGTAAAGGTGATCGTTATACCACCACCGGCAAACATGGCCCAAACCGCTCCTGTACTGCTGCTTTGTTTCCAATAGAGTGCCCCAATTACAGGCACCAATAAACCGGAAACCATAAAGGCATATGAGTACAGCATGATCTCCAACACGTTTTCCATCGTGGCGGCCAACAGCAAAGCCCCGATGCCAAGTACTAAAGTCACGATTTGGGAAAACCGTATTTGGCTGGAATGGGGTAAATCCAGGTTAAAGATCTTGGTGATTATATCGGTGCTCACATTGCCCGAGGCAGCAACAAGGCAACTATCCGCCGTAGACATAATCGCTGAAAAGTATGCCGACATCATCAGGCCCATCAACCCGACCGGCAAAACAGTACGTAGTAAAAACGGAAGTCCCATTTCAGCATCAATGTCACCGGCTGTTTCATAGCCCATATAGGCAAACATGCCCTGTTCGGCGGCCACGTTGGCAAACATTCCAAGTAGTACCCCCATAAACGCCATAATCGGCCATTCAAAAAAGCCGGCAACGTACCAGGCTTTTTGGGCTTCACGTTCACTGCGGCTGGCATATATACGCTGATACAAGGTCATCCCCACAAACCAGATCGGAAGGATCGTGATACCCCAGTTTACCGATTGCTGCCAGGTGATATTGGTCAGGGTAAGAAATTCAGCGGGAACAGCCTCACGAATTCCCTCCATACCGCCAACGGCAAAATAGGAAAATGGTATTCCTATAAATATCAGGCCGCCCATTAGAAGTATCCATTGGAAGGTATCGGTATAAATAACGGCTTTGATTCCACCCATCACTGTGTAAACAACAATAATGAAGCCCATGATATAAAGGGCGGCATCCAGCCCCAGGCCTTCAAATGATGCCGATGCGAGCTTCGCCCCTGCCAGCATCTGGGAACTAGTGAAACCAATATATCCGATAGCGGAAATAAAGCCTGCAATCAACGCTGCCTTTGGGCTGAAGAAGTAATTAAAAAGCTCAGGCATTGTATAAAAGTTCTCAGAGGTAGAAAGGTTTTTTACTTTGGGTATCAAATAAACGGCACTCAGCCATGCCCCCAGTAAACCCGTAAAGAGCATCCAGGAGCCTGAAATACCCATAACAAAACCAAGACCGCCAAGCCCGATGGAAAACCCGCCGCCTACATCAGTAGCCACTACTGAAAGGCCAATATGCGGGTAGGTTATTTTCCGGCCTCCGAGGTAATAATCGGATGCCCCTTTATTTTTGCGCATGAAGTAATAACCGACACCTAATACAGCGAAAATGTAAACAATGAAAATTGTCAGGTCTACAGGATTCATAACACCTTATAATATTTTTTCTTGTTTTTATGAATTACACGCGAGGGGAGCTTGAATAGTTCAATGGCAGTGATGCCTTTGGATAGGGAATAGTCCTTTGTAAAGATCTTGATCGTATTTAATTTGCGTATGTAATTGATTAATCACACTTAAATATTACCATTAATTAACGCAAAATCAAATCTAATTGCTGTATGGCAAATGATTTCTTACAAACCGAACATACATTCCTATTAAGTTTAACCTGATTTTTATCTTGACAAAATCTAAATAATGCCTTATATTTAAGAATACTGCGGGGTGGAGCAGCTGGTAGCTCGTCGGGCTCATAACCCGAAGGTCGTAGGTTCGAATCCTACCCCCGCCACTATAAGGCTTTGTAGATTTTTGTTTATCAAATGTTTACAGGGCCTTTTTTATTTTGGTGCCAATCCTCCTGCTGCGTCCTGTTCTGTTGAGGTTGTTGATGGTCCGAATTATGCTAATTGGTTTTTCCCGTGAAGGTTAAATTTCAAAAATCCTCTAATTACAATGGCCGATTTTGTAGGGAGAGGGAACTTTTACTGTGATTAAACTAAAAAGAAAAACAGAAAAGTATTTAATGGGAAGGAGACTCATTAATTAAATTATCTATCCCCTTTAGCTCAGCCTTTTCAAACTGAAGTGTAAAGATAGTACCTTCATCAGAAGACTTGAACTTGTAATCAGCTTTTAACTGCTGTGACAAATTATTAATAAGATTCATTCCTAATGATTCGCTTTCGGCAGATTCAAAATTATGGGGTAATCCTATTCCATTGTCTTTTATACTTAAGATTATAATATCCTTTCCATCTAATTTAGACAGTCTTATACTAATATCCCCCTCCCTCTTGCCCTGGAATGCATGTTTAAGAATATTTGTAATGACCTCGTTCACAATAAGTGAGCAGGGAATGGCTTGGACCATATTCATCTTGAGAGGTTCACAGTGATATTTAACATCGATCATTGTTTCCGGCTGAAATGTTTTCAAAATATCTGATACCAATAGTCTGAGATTATCGGAGAACTCTAATTTGGAGAAACTATTTGATTGATACAATTGCTCATGGATTTTAGCCATAGTTTTTATACGAATAACACTATCAAATAATTTGTCTGTTACCTCACTGTTATCATCTATATCATATGCCTGAAGCTGCAACAAGCCGGATATCACAGCCAGATTGTTTTTTACCCGGTGGTGTATTTCAAAAAGGAGCGTCTCCTTTTCTTTTATTGAATCCAGAAGTTGCTGTTGCCGTATTTTCTGTTCTGTTATATCTCGGGAGTTGGCTACCAGGCCGCAGACAGCAGGATCATCGATCATATTGGTGATCGTAGATTCTATCCACCTCCAGTTGCCCTCGAAATCGGTAAACCTGAAAGGTTCTACCTGTATACATTTAAATGAACACAAGCTGGAAAGATGCTCAACAACCCTTTCTCTGTCGTCTACATGAATATAATCGAAAGCATTGGTTCCGATAAATCGTTCGGGCGGTATGCCCAGAATTCTCTCGGATGTAGGACTTACATATTTGTAGTTAGCCTTTTCATCCAAAATAGCGATCAGGTCCGAACCATCCTGCACCAGTGCTTTAAAACGCTGCTCACTTGATTGCAGGTCTTCCTCCACTTGTCTTCGAACGCTAACATTTTGACTAATGCCATAAAAACGGGTACATATTCCATCTTTATATTCAGGTTCTCCGGTTGCCCGTACCCATCGCTCATCACCCTGTCCGCTAATAATTTTTAATTCAACATCAAAGGGCTTTTCGTTTTCTATGGCCTCAGTTGCAGCTTGTGCAAATGCTCCCCTGTTGAATCCTTCTTTAAATAGTTTAATGGTACTTTCAAGGTCAGGTTCATAGTCTTGGCCAAACCCGTGAACTTCTTTTGTAACCGGTGACCAATGCAATTTATGATTAAGCATATCATATTCCCAAGTTCCGATATCGGCTAGTTTGTAAGCTTTTTCAAGTATTTGCTGATTGCCCTCCAACTCTTGTTGAAAGAGTATCTGGTCCGTCTTCAAGGCTGTGACATCCGTTAAAGAGTGGATAATTAAATCCATTTCTCCATCATCATTTAGTACAGGAGTATTTACCGGAACCCAGTATCTTGTTTCGAATTTACCAAAACCCTTGATAGGGATTTTATATTGTTGAACACACATCTCATGCGGCGCTTTTGTGATCAATACCTGTTCAAGAGAATTCTTTAAGTCTGCAATTCTTTCTTTATTTCCATTTTCAGGATCCTTACCAATAGCTTCCATCATGCTTTTACCGATAAATTCGGTTTCGGTAGAATTGGCAACTTTTAAATAAGCCTGATTCGCCCCGGCAATTGTGAAAAGAAGGTCAGAATGCAAAACAAGTGTAGGAAAAGGAGATGCTTTGAAAACTGACTTTATTTGTAAAGGACTTAGCATTGGTTTTGACGAGCATTGTGATTACAAGGGGTAGATATTTTTAGAATATAATTCATTTTTAACAGAAAACTAGCTGAATAACAAGCTATTTGAAACGCTCAGAATAAAATCTGCTCCACTACAATGATTAATGGAAAAAGGGAAATGGCAAACGTTATCACTTTAAGAACATGGTGTCCACCCGGGAGGTGGGAGACCCGAGGACGTTCGAAACAACATTACCAGGTCTGCTATGGATTATTCTTCGGTACCAGCAATATGAACGTCGGGGCGCATTTGGAAATGAACCGTGCAGAATACGTACTAATGAAAATCAACCACTAATACTGAACTTTCTCCAGGCTAATATTTTTTTTCTGGAGGGATTAAATTAAAAACCATAATTAAATTGTAGTTTTATTCAATTAGATAATACTTTCTTAAACTAAAAACAATCAATATATTATGTTTCCATTAAGATTAATTTTTACATCAAACCAAATATATCATGGCAACAATCAGATTAGGAGATGAAGCTCCAAACTTTACGGCACAGACATCCGAAGGAGAGATCAATTTTCACAGCTGGCTGGGAGATAGCTGGGGAGTATTGTTCTCGCATCCTGCGGATTATACACCTGTTTGCACTACCGAGTTAGGCGCTGTAGCTAAATACAAAGCTGAATTTGAAAAAAGAAATGTTAAGATGATAGCACTCAGTGTTGATGGGATTGAATCTCACGAAGGCTGGATTAAAGATATCAATGAAACTCAGAACACCACCGTGAATTTCCCTCTCATATCAGATGAGGACAAAAAAATATCATCGCTCTATGATATGATTCACCCTAATTCAACTAATCAAACTACTGTTAGGTCAGTATTTGTCATAGGGCCGGATAAAAAGGTGAAATTAACCATTACCTATCCTGCCTCTACAGGTAGAAATTTTGATGAACTTCTCCGTGTTATTGATTCATTGCAGTTAACATCTTATCACAAAGTCGCTACCCCGGCAAACTGGAAAAATGGAGATGATTGCGTTATTGTTCCTGCAGTAACTAATGACCAAATTGCTGAAAATTTTCCAAAGGGTCATAAAGAAATAAAACCATACTTAAGAATGACCCCTCAGCCAAACTTATAACCTGCATTAATAAGGGGGCTTAAGCAAAAGTGAGGGGAAAAAGGTAAAAACAAACTTTTTTTCCCTCATTCATAATGAGATTTTGTCAACAAAGTCACTGTTGTTCAAGCCCCTTGATTAATCTAAAAAGGAAAACAGGCTCGTTATCATCCTCTGTTCTCCATACCGTTCATTTTTTCAAATACTTTATACAGCGCCTGGGTACCCAGATTTTCATAACCTAACGACATCGCGCTGGTATAGAACTGCTCCGCCAGCGCCAGCCCGGGTAGGGAAAGTTGCATACGGCGGGATTCATCGAGAGCAATGCGCATGTCTTTGACGAAGTGTTTAATAAAAAAGCCGGGATTATAGTCACCCTGCGCTATCTTTGTCCCTAGTTGGTTGATAGACCAGGAAGAAGCAGCTCCTTTGCCGATTACATCAATCACATCTTCGAGTTCCATGCCGGCTTTATAGGCATACAACAGTGATTCGATAACGCCGATCATTGTTCCTGCAATAAGGACCTGATTGCTCATTTTTGTATGCTGCCCTTTACCGGGGCCACCCATATGTGCGATATTCTCCCCCATATGGTCAAAATAAGGCTTTATTTTATTGTAAGCCTTTTTTTCTCCACCTACCATAATGGCCAGTGTTCCTGCCTTAGCGCCGATATCGCCGCCCGAGACCGGAGCATCCAGAGCCTGTATACCTTTTTTTGCTGCGATGGCATGAACCTGCTCAGCCAGGGCCGGGGTTGATGTGGTCATGTCGATAATGTATGCACCTCTTGGGGCATTTTCGATAACACCGTCATCCCCCAGCATTACTTCTTCAACATCTCTGGGGTAACCTACTATGGTAAAGATATAATTGCTTTGCCTGGCTACCCCGGCCGGTGAATCGCACCATGTAGCACCATTCTTCAACAAAGAGTCAGCTTTCGAAGGTGTACGGTTATAAACGTACACCTTATGTCCGGCACCGACTAAATGTTTACATATGCCGGAGCCCATTACCCCCGTACCAATCCAGCCTACTGTTTCCATAAAGATATTCCTGATTAAAGTTTATAATATCATTTCTAATATGCACCTCATTATTCAATACCCTTTTAATTTCGACATGCTGCCGGTAAAAATTTAAAAAGGGTTATCAAATATAACGCACGATACAATGTCATTTAAAATAAAATATCACTATCTGTGTTTACCCCGTTCATTTATGCCTGTACACATAACCTTAAATCCTTGTCACTTGAAGCTATATTTAATACCTTGAGGGTTAGCAAATTTTGCATCACTAAAATATTAAGAAGTTATTTATGAACACAACACTCAGCCCCGGTCAGGTACACGAAGTACTGAGTCGCTACATGCTTACAGACGGTTACGATATGGTACTCGATCTGGAAAAAAGTAAAACTCCTTACCTCTATGATTCCAAAAATGACAAACAGTATTTGGACTTTTTTACTTTTTTTGCCTCAAACCCTCTGGGGATGAACCACCCGAAAGTGGCAGACAATACTGAATTCACAGAAAGAATCAAAAATGTGGCCATCCACAATCCATCCAATTCTGATATTTATACCAAAGAATTGGCAGAAGTGATTGATACATTCTCCCGGGTGGGCATTCCCAAAGAAATGAAGCACCTTTTCTTTGTTGCCGGTGGTGGACTTGCCGTAGAGAATGCATTAAAGGTTGCTTTCGACTGGAAAGTTCAAAAGAACTTCCAAAAAGGATATCGTTCTGAAAAAGGCCATAAGATTTTGCACTTCGATCAGGCATTCCACGGGCGCACCGGATATACCATGTCACTGACGAACACGGAAATAACAAAAGTAGCCTATTTCCCCAAATTTGACTGGCCCCGCATCCGGAACCCGAAGATGAAGTTTCCACAGGATGAGGAAAGCCTGGCTGAAACTAAAAATAATGAAAAAGCAGCCATTGCTCAGGCGGAGCGTTACTTCGAAATCTATAAAGATGATATAGCCGCCATCATCATCGAACCCATACAGGGTGAAGGCGGAGATAATCAGTTTCGCGTAGAATTCCATAAGGAACTCAGGCGTCTGGCTGATGAGCACGAAGCTCTCCTTATTCATGATGAAGTACAGACCGGCATCGGCCTGACGGGTAAATTCTGGTGCCATGAGCATTATGTGCAACCGGATATCCTCGCTTTCGGCAAAAAGGCCCAGGTATGCGGTATCCTGGCAAACGACCGGGTTGATGAGATTGACACCAATGTGTTCAACGTTTCATCCAGAATAAACTCCACCTGGGGCGGCAATCTGGTTGATATGATTCGTTTCCAAAGAATACTGGAAGTCATCGAAGAAGATAATTTGATAGCAAATGCTGCTGATACCGGTAAGCATCTTCTTCAGAGTATTGAAAAACTGACCCACAACTACCAACACCTTAGCAACCCCAGGGGTAAAGGATTAATGTGTGCATTCGACTTTAACAATCCTGATGACCGAGGCAAATTCCTTGATAAAGCCTATGAAAATAACCTTATTATTTTACCTTGCGGTGACCGCTCAATTCGATTCAGGCCACCCCTTACCGTTTCAAGAGATCATATTGATGAAGGCATGGAAATAATCGGGAAGTCTCTGGAGCAATCCTGGAAAAGCAATGGCCGGAATTAAACGGCGGGCTAATAGCTAATTCGATGAACTTATTTGGAGTGGTTGAAATGACCTAAGCCTGAAAGGCTTAAACTATGCATAGCCCCGTACGCAGTGCGGGGTCATTGAGAGTGCGGGCTTTTTTCATGTCGCGGGTAAAAGCGTCTCGCTTGTACCGCACTATGTGGAGGCCTCCGGCCGCTACGACTTTAATGAAAAGCTCTGGCCATGTGCCTGCTATCCGGGGGCGAGACGCCCCCGGATAGTGTGGGGGGTGGTTAGCAGGCAGATGCT
>JBBDMV010000028.1:0-6947 GCA_040878115.1 Balneolales bacterium | reverse complement strand
GGTTCACTCAATATCAATAACTTACATTGATATCTTTACCCTGTGCGGAAAACAGTAATAATGGCATTAACCAATATTACAGGCAAAAGCTTTCAAGTCAGGTTATTTCTTTTAGGTTGTACATAAAAAAGCCCGGCCATCGATATGATGCCGGGCCTTTTCTGAATGGTAATGGTTTATTATGGATCAGTGCCCGTTAGTCAGGGAAATATAATGAAGCTTATCGATGCCTTTCATTTCGCGAATTTCCATCACATCATCTTCGTTCAGATGTTTGTCTACCGTGATGGCTGTGATGGCTTGAGCAGTTTTCTGATTACGGCCCAGGCTCAAGGATGCTATGTTTACCTGGTTTTTGGCCAGCATGGAACTAGCCGAAGCGAGCATGCCGGGCTTATCTACATTGCTGTAAATCATAATTTCGCCAGTCAGGTCAATTTCTATATTATATCCGTCAATGTCGACAATACGGAAATCATCTTTACCGAATACGGTGGCGGAGACTTGTTTGTAATCGGCGCTGTCTTCAAGCTCTACGGTAATAAGGTCAGAGAACGTTGCAGACTCGCTGCTGATGGTCTCTTTTATCTTCAGTCCGCGTTCTCCGGCATGGTAACGGGCATTGATCAGGTTGATGGTATCATCCGTATTGCGGTCCAAAAACCCCCGAAGCACCGAGTCGGTCAGTACGTCAGCATGCTTTGCACACGTACCGGTGTAGGAAATCTCCAGCTCATCAATGTGTTGAGGGGCCAATTGGGAAATAAAGCGCCCAAGCCTTTCGGCAAGCTGAAGGAAAGGCTGCACTTCCGCATTGGTGCTCAGTGCAATTGATTTTCCATTAAGGCTGCCTTTAAATTCTTTTTTCTCCAGGGCATCGGCTATTTGATCGGCGATCTGTTCGGCAACTTTGCTTTGGGCTTCTGTGGTAGAGGCGCCAAGGTGAGGCGTGCAAACGATGGCAGGATGTTTAAGGATTTCATAAAGTTTCTCATCCGGCGGTTCCTGGCTGTAAACATCCAATGCAACGGATTTCACAACCCCGTTCTCGATCAGTTCAACTAAGTCGTTTTCCTCGAATATGCCGCCTCGTGCGCAATTGACGAGACATATCCCTTTTTTGATCTTCTCGGCGTTCTTTAGCGAGATCAGGCCTTTGGTCTTTTCAGTAAGGGGCGTGTGGACCGTTAGGAAATCGGATTCAGCCAGTATTTCATCAATTTCTATAAGTTTCACCCCAAGTTCTTCGGCCCTTTCTCGGGTAGTGAATGGATCGTAGGCCAGTATCTCCATTCCGAAAGCGCTCAAGCGAGAGGCAACATTGGAGCCGATTTTACCCAGGCCAATAATCCCGAGCTTTTTACCATGAACTTCTGTACCGGTATATTTTTTCCTGTCCCATTGGCCGCGTTTTAGAGAGTCAACGGCGTTGGGTATATTCCGGGCCATGGCAAGGACCATCCCGCATGTATGTTCAGCGGTGGATATGGTATTGCCATCAGGGGTGTTCATGACTAAGGCACCTTTCCTGGTAGCGGCCTCAATGTCTATATTATCAACACCTACGCCCGCCCGGCCAATAACCTGAAGCTTATCGGCATATTTAAGCAAATCAGCGTTTACTTTGGTCGCGCTCCGGACCACGACAGCATTATAATCGGCAATGGTTTTATTAAGTTCATCACCCTTAAGTTTTGGGGCATCAAGAACTTCATACCCCCGGCTTTCAAATATTTCTTTGCAAACGGCATCCACGCCGTCAAGTAGCAGTACTTTGTATGACATTTTTATCTATGTGAAATGTTCAGGTTTACGTTTATGCCGGGCAGCATTTACTCCATCACGCCATCTACAAACTCAGAGATCAGCCCGGTTACTTCATCAACCCCGATCTTTTCGGTAATTGAACTGGTAAGTATGGGAACTTCGATGTTCATTTCTGTGTGTAATTTTTTAAGATAACCTAAAGCTTTCGGCCGCTTGCTTTTCGATATTTTATCTGCTTTGGCCAGAACGACAGCAAAAGGAATTTCATTCTCGGCCAGCCAAAGCATAAACTCCTCATCAAGTACACTAGGTTCATGGCGGATATCTAAGATAAGAATCACCAATCTAAGTGATTCTCGTTTCAAAAGATAGCGCCGGATCTCATTGCCCCAACGGGCACTTTCTTTTTTGGGGACTTTAGCATAACCATAACCTGGAAGATCAACAAGGTACCAGCTTTCGTTGATTAAAAAGTAGTTCATTTCACGGGTCTTGCCGGGTACGTTACTGGTCTTGGCAAGCTTCTTCCGGTTGGTGATGGCGTTGATCAGAGAGGATTTCCCCACATTGGAACGGCCGGCAAAACAGACTTCCGGCAACTCCGGCGGCGGGCAATGCTCAAGGGCAGGTGCGGAAAGAATGAACTTAGAGGAAATTACGGACATCAGATAAGTTCGTTTTCATCTTTATCCACGCCGGTAGTAACCGGAACAGGATAATTGCCCGTGAAGCAGGCCGTGCAGTACCCATTTTCCCTGGGGCTCACCTCCTGGACGGCATCAACCAAGCCCTGGGGCGAAAGATAATGCAGGCTGTCAACACCAATTGACTCAGCAATCTTTTCCGTATCACGCTTAAACACATTGGCAATGAGTTCTTCCGGATTAGGAAAATCCATCCCGTAAAAACAGGGCTCAATAATGGGAGGGGAGCTAACCAGAAAGTGAATTTCTGTAGGGTTGGCCCGGCGGATCATATCCACCAGGTAGCGCGATGTTGTGCCCCGAACGATAGAATCATCCACGATGATTACAGCACGGTCTTCGATGACGCCCCGCACTACGTTAAATTTTGAGCGGACCTTAATCTCACGGGACTCCTGTCCCGGTGAGATGAAAGTCCGGCCAACGTAGTGGTTCCGGATCAACCCGATATCGTACTTGCAGTCCTCGCCCTGCTTTTGGTTCTCCTGGGCATAGCCCAAAGCCGCAGTATTGCTGGAATCCGGGACCGATATCACAATGGGCCGTTTATCGCCGGAATTTTTCACTACCTGCGATACCGGATGCTCCCTGGCCAGATACTTGCCAATCTTGCGCCTTACTTTATCGGTATTCTCGCCAAAAATCCTGCTGTCAGGCCGGGAAAAATAAACGTATTCAAAAATGCACTGGCTGACCGGGGTGTCTTTTTGCCGTTCCATATGAATAGATTCCATCCGCACCTCACCGGTTGGGCCTTTATCTATAACCAATGCCTCGCCGGGTTCAATATCCCGGATATACTCGGCCCCGATAATATCAAACGCGCATGTTTCGCTGGCTACCACGTAGGCCCCGTCCAGTTTCCCTAAAGCCAGCGGCCTGAAACCATTCGGATCACGAACGGCGATGAGCTTATCATCCGTGAGCATCATCAAACAATAGGCCCCCTTGATTTGCCCGAGTGCATCAACGATTTGATCAAGCTGCTTTACCTTCTTACTGTGTGAGATGAGATGAAGGATGAGCTCGGTGTCGGATGAACTTTGGAACAATACTCCGTTGTTGATAAACTTCCGGCGCAAATCCCTTGCATTGGTAAGATTGCCGTTATGGCACAGCGACATATTCCCGTTCTTGTAATGAACGCGGAAAGGCTGGATATTCGCGGGGTTGGTAGACGATCCGGAAGTGGAATAACGGTTATGGCCAATAGCGGAGTCACCCGGAAGCTGTTTAAACACCTTCTTGTCGTTAAACACATTCAAGACAAGCCCGAAATCCTTATGCATCGGCATAACAGGCAATTTCTTGTCCGGATCGTAATGTGATGTTACAATGCCTGCAGATTCCTGTCCGCGATGCTGAAGTGCATGTAGTCCGTAATAGGTATTTACCGCAGATTCGGGATGATTGAAAATCCCGAAAACACCGCAATACTCGCGTGGTTTATCAGACATGAAAAGGTAAAAATTCCTTAAAGTAAATGAAGCCAGAAATTACGAATAATCAGGGCCAATATGAAGTAAAAGCGAAAAAGCAGACAGCTAACCTGTCTTTTCCTACACCCACTTAACGAACATAAAACCTAAAAGTTCCCCCGTTTCTTTTGTAAAAAGCCCTTTTAACAGAAGAAAATTCAACCGATAGAAACATCAAAATTATTTACAAAATACCATGAATAAATATTTTGTAGTTAAAAAGTTCCGCTGAGACCAAATGTGCCAACCGTATAACTTAGAACCAAACAGAATCCATCAATCCTTCTGAAGAAATGCATTGAACCCGCTAAAGATGCTGCTTTTTAGACCGGCTATTGTACAGCGTTTTTTGATTAACTCGAACTTTTGGAAAGTTCTAAACATCCCAAAAGTTTGCTAAACGCTTTCAAACCCCAGGTCTCATAGTAACTCCCAGCCTGAAACTAATAAGGTATATACTCAATTTCATCATCCCTCCTGTTATAACTTAAATAAATTAGGTATATCGTGGTTTTTACCTTTTCTGGCCAATGGCAGTAATCCCATTAATTGAGGCCGGGCAGCGCCCTAAACCGGGCCTATTTTCGGACCATTTTGCACCCGCTTTTAGCCTGGCCAAACAGGGACTTCGGCCGTACCTCGTCCGTACCAAGTCTTACCTTACTATAAAGCTCCTATCCCGGGTTGTAAGAGCATTCCAAACCCAGGTCAGGACCGGGCAGAGCAAGTTATTAGTACAGAAAGTCTGGTTACACATAGTGAACTTATTAAGGGGATATTCGATCTAACCTTTAATAAATTCATATTACAAACTTGTGATTGAGTTATTTACTCCTGACTTCCGCACGGGGACACCCTGTTAGTAATTCCATTCTTCTTCCCGCTGTTGAGACTAAAAAAAACGTATAAAGTCGATAACTTCAGGTCGTTTTTCTTCAGATATCTCTTCAACCTCCTTTAATATGACTTCTTTATTACCCATTGCAATTAAATTTGTTTTTATTTGAATAAACGATAATGCAGGAAGGAATGCTATTGACTAACTCAGACTTTGAACGATTCGGGTTGAACAAACAATACTGTGAAGAAAATAGAGACTTCCATAAAAGGTGAATTAGTTTCCTCAAAGGGTGGTAAAATGACTTTGTCAGAGTGTTTTTAAATTTATAAGTAAAATTAAATGTCCATAATTTCGCCACATCAGTTACTGGAAGGTTATATACGGGGCATATTTCCGATGGCGGATTCCAGGGACGATAAAGAAGTGCAGTGGTATACGGCCAGGCTGAGGGGTATAATTCCTTTAGAGAATTTTCGTGTTTCGAAAAAAGTAAAAAGGCTAAGCCGGCAAAAGCGGTTCACCGCAGCCATAAACAAGGATTTCAGGGGCGTAATGGAAGCCTGTGCGGAACGGGAATCCACATGGATCTCTCAAACCATCATCGACTCCTTCGCGCACTTACATACTTTAGGGTATGCCCATTCGGTAGAAATCTACGAAAATGACAGGCTTGCCGGGGGTTTGTATGGAGTGGCTATCGGTGGCGCCTTCTTTGCGGAATCCATGTTCCAGCGTACGAAAGAAGCATCTAAAATCGCGCTCTGCCATTGCCACCAGCACCTGGTGAAGCAGGGATTTGAATTGTGGGATGTGCAGTTCTATACGGACCACCTTGGCCAGTTCGGCTGCATTCAAATTACAGATAAGGAGTACGAAATCCACCTAGAGAATGCCTTAAAGAAAAAGGCTGTTTTTGATGATAGGATGAATGCTGATGCCCAGTAGGTTGTGTATTGGCAGGGAAATAGTTGTATCTCCATAATAAAAGTTGAACCATATCTTAACAATCTATTATATATTACACTGTTTCACCTCGAATTTCCAAATTTATAGTTCCTAAAAATTTCAGTAAAAAGAATATCATGAAAAAAGAATTGATACAGGCACTTACAGAAAGCTTTGAAGATCATTCGCATTCAACAGCAAATGAAGTAGAGTTCTGGTTTGCACGCGACATTCAACATTTGTTGAGTTATGCGGAATGGCGAAATTTCATAAAAGTGATCATAAAAGCAAAAACAGCCTGCGAAACCACCGATAACAGCATTTCTGATCATTTTGTTGACGTCAACAAAACGATAGAAATGCCCAGAGGAGCAAATAAAGATATTGATGATATCATGCTCACGCGTTACGCCTGTTATCTAATCGCTCAAAATGGTGATCCACGTAAAGAAGCTATTGCATTTGCACAAAATTACTTTGCCATTCAAACACGAAAGTTTGAATTGATCGAAAAGAGAATGAAAGATTGGGAACGATTGCAAGCCAGAGAAAAGCTCAGTCTTTCAGAAAAAGAACTTTCCGGTCTTATTTATGAACAGACCGGAGGTGATAAAAACTTTGGGATTATTCGCAGCAAAGGTGATTTTGCTTTATTTGGTGGCAAATCTACTCAGAAAATGAAGAGTATATTGAATATTCCCCCAAAAAGAGCCCTTGCTGATTTTTTACCAACTCTTACTATTAAAGCCAAAGACTTTGCCACAGAAATTACCATTTTCAATACCAGGGAAAAGGCTTTAGGTAAAGAAGAAGCCATCTCTCGTGAGCACATCAAGAATAATAAAGGGGTAAGAAATGTTTTACTTGAACGCGGCATAAAACCCGAAAACCTTCCGGCAGAGGAGGATATTAAAAAGCTTGAACGCAGGGCAATCAGTGACGAAAAGAAACTTGGCAAAAATCCGGATATACTTACAGAATAAAACCATTAAATTATCTTGAGCAGTTGAGGAATTTGCAGATGAAATTCAGCCCATCAGCCTTTTGATTTCGGTCAAGATCGATGCTCCGTGAAGCGTCCACGCTTCACGAAATTGCACTCGTGACCCTGGCCTTTCAACACATTCAGTGGTTACCAACAGCCAGGGGTGATCAAGCGGTTGAATACTTTTCCTGTTTTCCGCAAGGGTTTGTCTTGTCCTGTTTCGCCCT
>JBBDMV010000027.1:0-7011 GCA_040878115.1 Balneolales bacterium | reverse complement strand
TGGAATGACTGCTTCCAGCGAGCGTTTGAGGGGTCAGTATGCTCCGGAATATCCAGAAACGGCCTGTATGAATTTATTACCATCAAATATTTTATCAACGCGGGATATCTTCCCGGCAAGTAAAGCGGCTAAATCATCGTCAAAATAATCTGTAGGTTTCTTGGTGATGGTCATGGCTGGCGGTAATAGTAAAAGGTCTTATTAATGTTCAGGCTTTTGATAGGATACAATATCAATTGTAATGCCATTCGGGTCTTTTATAGCAAAATGCCTGTCGCCCCATGGTTCATCCCGTAATTCAACTTTAATCTCCACGCCCTTTTGCATTATTTCCTGATACTTTTTATCTACATCATCTACTTCTATGGTAAGATACACGCCCTTTCCCTGAAAGGCCTCATGGAAAATCGGTTGTTGTGATGGGTGACCGGGTAGCAAGAAACTTATTTCTGCCTGATGCCCGGGGGTGTGCATTAACAGATAAAAATCGTTTTCAAATGTTATCCCAAACCCAAGTACGTGAGTATAAAAGGCTTTGCTTTCTTCAAGTTTTGAAGTAATTACTCCGGCATTCAATTTCATATTCTTTCCTCTAATTTAGATTGAATATCAAATTAAGATGATATAGTACAGGAATATTGTAAATAACGGACGAACTCACCTGTCAAATGCTTTTGCCGGTGTATATCCCGATAACGTCTTAAATTCTTTAATAAAATGGGCCTGGTCATAATACCCTGCATCAAAGAACAGCTTGTTATTTCGCAAACTTCCAGTCGAAGGTTTGGCGTTTAGTATATTTTGGAACCTGACCACTTTGCTGAATGTCTTGGCTGTGCCGCCGACATAAAAATTAAACAACCGGCGAAGCTGCCGGCTGCTGAGACCGATATCCAGATCTTGTTCGACCTTTAGAATTCCCTGCGCTTTAAGGATGATCTCAATCGCTCCGAAAAGCCTGGTATCCGATTTCATATTCAAACTGCTTACACGATCAATAAAATAATTATCCAAAACCATTTTAATCTGTTGGGTAGTTAGCATCTCCTCAAAATGATTGGCAATGAACCCGGATACCGATGGCGAGACATTGTTCAAACTCTCAAAACGATTAGTTAATTCAGAAGCATTGATATTGAATATTTGAGGAAACCCTGTCGGGTAAAAGCGAATTCCTATATAGTTGAAAGTATGTTCAAGCGGAAACTCTGTATAGGCTGTCGAGAAGCCCATAACATAATTTTTTTCAGGATTGGCAAGCTCAAAGAAAATATCCATACAACCATCTGCAACCACGCGGTAATGAAAAGATTCTTTGAGTTTCTTTGTGGTTTTTAGCTGCCAATAACAATGAATAAACTTTTGAAGCTTGGGGACCGGCAGAAACTCCCGGTAAATTACATGATCACCTTCAGGTTGAACGGCAGGTTGTATCGGCCGGTAAAGTTGTTTTATCATTTTTTACAGTGCCCGTTAATTCACCGGCGCGTACAGTGAGTTGATTTTGCTATCGAAGCTGCACATTGCTGACCATAACGTTTTACTTTTTAGAACAAATAGGAATATAATACCCATCGGGATCCCTTACAGAAAATTCTTTTTGACCGGTATTATGCGGTAAGCGCATCTTCTTGCCCCGGCAATGATGTGTTCAACACGGCGAATGCTTACACTCTCTCCGAGAACGGACTGAAACGTTTTTAACTCGGCTGCACAAAACCCCTGGCAAACTTTGGCGGCTGAGCAAATGGGACAATGGTTTTCAAATAATAAATAACCCTCGTCATCTTTTTGGTAATCGGCCATATAACCTTCGCGGGTGCGAATTTCAGCTAGCTTTGCAACCCGGCTTTCAAGGTTATTAATCCCATCTAATTCTTGCAGGTAATGATTAAGCCCGGCTGTTGCATTGGCATCAATGACATCCTTCAGAGCATTTTCACCCAGCGTGTCTCTCATTGATGAAATGAGCTTTACGGTGAGGTCGGCATGAGTATCGGGGAAGCGGTCATTGCCTTTGTCGGTCAGTGACCAAATTTGCTGAGGTCGTCCCCGCCCTTTGGAATGTCTGGCGGATTTCACCAATCCTTGCTTTTCCAGCTTTAAAAGATGAAACCGTGCGCCTTCAGCCGTGATGCTCATCTCGTTAGCGATCGCCGATAAAAATTGCGGTCCATGCATTTTCAGGATGCTTAGAGCTTTTTCATTATCTGGCAATGATGCTTCCATAATATTCAAAGTATTTATTTTGTTTATTATCGAAAGTTACTATATTCCAATCAGAATTAAAAATTTTAACCGTGCTTTATCAAATCGGGTGGGAGTATCGTTTTCATGTTCTACAGTATTTTTTTGTTTAAAAATTAACAAAGGCTTAAACCAAGGGAAATGGAAAATATAAACCAACATAAGCATTCGGTAACTGAACAGACTGAACGTTTATCCACTAAAAGGGATGAAATGCCAACAGGGCTGGCCATTGAGGTCTCAGGCCTGGTTAAATCTTTTGGTAAGACCCGGGCCGTCACGGGAGTCGATCTTGCCGTGCCTGCCGGTGGTGTCTATGGAATTCTGGGACCAAACGGCGCGGGAAAGACCACTGTCATCCGCATGCTGGCTACATTGCTCCGTCCTGATGCGGGTACGGCCCGTGTACTCGGTCATGATATTATATCTGAAGCCGATGCAGTCCGCAGCAGGGTGAGCCTTACGGGGCAGTTCGCATCGGTTGATGAGGATCTTACAGGTATAGAGAATCTCGTTCTGCTCGCCCGTTTGCTGGGGTATCCGAAAGCAGGGGCCAAAACGAGAGCAAATGAACTGCTGAATGCCTTTGGTCTTACAGAGGCCGCTTTACGGCAGGTAAAAACCTATTCCGGCGGGATGCGCCGCCGTCTTGATATCGCCGCCAGCATTGTGGTTAAGCCGGATCTTTTGTTTTTAGACGAACCGACTACAGGGCTCGATCCTCGCAGCCGTAATCAGGTTTGGGATATTATCCGCGCTCTCGTTGCCGACGGCACCACGGTCTTGCTTACTACCCAATACCTTGATGAAGCCGATCAGCTTGCCGACAGAATAGCCGTCATCGACAACGGAAAAGTCATTGCCGAAGGCACTCCCGGTGAGCTCAAATCCTCCGTAGGCACCGGTGTGCTGCGGGTCCGGCTCAGTGATGCCGGTCAGCGTACCAAGGCTGAACAGGTACTGATACAGGCTTTGGGTGTTGATGTGCACCTGGAATCCGATCCGCACGAGTTGTCGGCACAGGCAGAAAATGCTACCCAGTCCGCTGATGTTATTGCCGAATTATCAGGTGCAGGTATTGATGTGATCAGCTTTTCTCTTGGCCAGCCCAGCCTTGATGAAGTATTTCTTGCCCTTACAGGCCATCCGGCTGAAGAGGAACAAAATACGGAGCAGGAGGATATAACATGACCTCAAAAAAGGAAGCAACTCAAATGACCGGCCAAAATAATAATCAAAGTAAAAGTGCGGCGGCACCCGGAACGATTGCAGGAAACCTGCGTGGTGTGCTTGCCACCGGTGACCGGCCGCCGCGGTCGAATGCACTTTCAACATCGTTTACCTTCGGGTGGCGGGCTATGCTGAAGATCAAGCATGTTCCCGAGCAATTATTTGATGTGACGGCTTTCCCCATCATGTTCCTGCTGATGTTTACCTATTTGTTCGGCGGCGCCATTGCCGGTTCGGTGGGTGAGTACCTGCAGTTTCTCCTGCCGGGCATTCTGGTCCAGACCGTAGTGATGATCACGATGTATACCGGTGTGGCTATTAACAATGATATCAGGAAAGGTGTCTTTGACCGTTTCCGTTCATTGCCCATATGGCAGCCGTCCGTTCTTGTAGGGGCCTTGCTTGGTGACGCGTTTCGCTACACCATCGCCTCAATGGTGATGGTCGGGCTTGGCCTCATATTGGGCTTTCGCCCGGAAGGCGGCGTGACCGGCGTACTGTCGGCAATTGCACTTCTGCTGGTGTTCTCTTTCAGCTTTTCGTGGATATGGACCGCAATGGGGTTCATCGTGCGAACACAGGAATCACTTTTTGCCATGAGCTTCATGGTCCTGTTCCCGCTTACATTTGCCAGTAATATCTTCGTGGACCCTCAGACCATGCCCTCATGGCTGGAAGCTTTCGTGAATGTAAATCCTATCTCTATTCTGGTCACCGCCATGCGCGGACTGATGCACGGCACGCCGGCCTTAGGAGAAATAGGCCTGGTGTTCCTGGTATCGGCAGGCCTTATCGCCATCTTCGGTCCGGTTACCATGTATTTGTTCAGGAATAAGAAGTAATTAGCAGTTAGCAGTAAACAATGACCAGTTATCAAAAAATAGGGCAAGCCAATCCTCAACCTAAACCTAAACCTAAACCTCAACATTATGAAAGTAGCCATATTAACAGGAAGTGTAAGAAACGAAAGGCAATCCCACAAGGTAGCATATTACCTTGAACAACAGTTGAAAGAAAGAAGTATTGAAACAGATTTAATAGATCTGCGGGAAAACCCCTTGCCCGTATTTGAAGATCCTTCAGGCCAGTATGCTGACCTTCCGGACCATATCCGGGAATTGGGCGATCGTCTTGGGCAGGCCGATGCCCTGTTGCTGGTGACGCCGGAATACCACGGAAGCTTTTCGGGGGTGATGAAGAATGCTTTGGACTATTTCTGGAGCGAGTTCTCTAAAAAGCCCATCGGAGTGGCCACGGCATCGGCCGGCAGGATGGGGGGTATCAATGCTTCTACTCAGTTGCAGCATGTTATCCTGAGCTTAGGGGCTTATCCGTTACCGGGAAAACTGATTGTCCCGGAAGTTCAGAACGCCTTTTATGATGAATCTTATGAACCGCAAAACGAAAGGATCATCAAGTCCACGAATAAATTCCTTGATGAATTTATCTGGCTGGTAGAGGCTGTTTACCAGAAGAAAAACCCTGAAGAATGCATACCATGCGAAGAGGCAGAGGTATGACACATCCTATCGATTTGCATACCTACTTTCAGCGAATTGGCTACACAGGCTCTGGTGATGTGGCATTGGATACATTTAAGGAGCTTCATAGCCATCATGGTCAGGCCATTGCTTTCGAGAACATCAATCCATTGCTGGGGCTGCCGGTGCGGCTCGATCTTCCACCCCTTGAGAATAAACTTATCTATGGCGGGCGCGGCGGCTATTGTTTCGAACAAAACCAGCTCTTCCGCTGATCCTACTATTAAAAAATGACATTAGCCCGAAAAAAAATACTAGCCATTTCCGGAAGTACAAAACAACAATCAACTAATCTGAATTTAATAAAGGCCATTGCCGAATTGTCAGCTGATCAGATTGAATTAATGCTCTACGACGGTTTATCCAACCTCCCCCATTTCAACCCTGATATGGATGATAAAAATGTTTCGGGCCATGTTAAAGATTTCAGGCAATTACTACAGAGTGTTGATGGCGTACTTATTTGCACCCCTGAATATGCCATGGGGCTGCCGGGAACATTAAAGAATGCGATTGACTGGACCGTATCATACCATGTTACAAATAATATAATGCAGGGCCTGGGCTTACGTATTATTTCCAATATAGCAATTTTCATGATTATCTTTGTTGTCTGTGCAATTTAGATTTTGACCGTCCTGCAAGTTCAAACGGCCAAAGTATATAGCTATTTGTTATGCACAATGCAATAGCATCTATTTTGGTCGTATTTTCCCTTTGTCTCCGCCTGATCTTGTTTTATGTTTCTCCAATGCTCCTCCGAGGTTCCTCCGTAGATACTCCGGGAATTCCCGGAGTATCTACGGAGGAACCTCGGAGGAAACACGGAGGATTGGAAGCCCAGGTATATGTATGGCAATGATCAAACCTTACCAACTGATAAAAAATCCTTTCCGGACAGGGGCAAGAACTTTTGGGGCCACATCATGGGGTTTGGCCTTTTGGCAAACGGCTTTTGGCGCCGGGAATAGCATCACCAGGGGCGTGTACAGTACTTTTTATGGCCACATCACTTTCCCCTTCTCCAATGATATGGGCAGGAAGCTGTATCGGTTCGGCATATTTTGCGTTTGTATATGCCTGGCTACTTATCTGCCTGGTACATATCAAACTGATTGCCGTATAAATCTTCGAAGGCCACCCCTTTTCCGCCGGGTACGGATTTGGGTTCTCCGTGAAAAACAACACCCCGGGCTTTCATTTCCCGGTAGTCCTTCTCAATATCATCGGTGGCAAACATCACGAGGATTTGATCGGCGGCTTGTTTTCCTATCATAGCCTCTCTTTCCGGGGTATCGGCTTTTGTCAATTCAAGGACCGTTTCATTGTTCTTGTCAGGGGCAACGGTGAGATAGCTCCAGCCTGGTGAGAATTCCATTTCAGAAATAACAACAAATCCCAGGACCTTTGTATAGAACTTTTTGGCTTCGTCCTGGTCTTTGACAAATACGGTAATTTGAATGGCTTTGGTTATCATAATGTTACTCTTTCACCTCTAATACGTAGGAAGTCATTTCTTTGATCTTTGGATTTTTGAAACCATTGAACTTGTATACATCACAAAACGCATAAGTTTTATTTCCCGAGGGTGTTTTCATTGTTCCGTCAACAGCGGCTGTATTGCCATGGGTAATAATGTTCTTAATGGTTAATTCAAAAGGCTCATCGGCCTCCATCTGGTTCAGGGCTTCAATGAACGCTTTTTTACCCCGGACGGCAAAGTCACCGTGCATCGTCCAATGGACATCATCCGTCACATTATTGCTAAGGTATTCTGTATCGCTTTTTGCAAAAGCTTCATTGAACTTTTGAATGAATTTACCTTTTTCTGTCATAGCTTATCTTCTTTTTAAGTTTACGGTTTATTAATAAGTGGCTGTATCAAAAGGCGGCTGCGGGTTGTATCAAAAGGCATTGTTTTAAAATAGTCATCTAAACCATTTACCCTAACAACCTACCGTACATATATGATGCCAGCCGGTACGGGCGTCTC
>JBBDMV010000026.1:0-7081 GCA_040878115.1 Balneolales bacterium | reverse complement strand
TCCGGTCGGAATGACGAGGTAACGGGTGGTGTTCGTTTAATAAATTAGGTAATGCTTTTTTGGTGATGACTTTTGAGACAGCCCCTTGGATGTGTGGAAAATCGTTGGCCAAGGGTTTATACCCTGGGCTGCATTATGTTACCCTTTCAGGGTAACGATCGCTGCATAGCTGCATTGCGGAAAACGGCAAAGAACGCGTTTCATCATTTATAATATGAGGCAAAATGCGGAATATTAAAAACCCTTAATTAATCAGAAATATCCCCCTCTCTTTCCCGTTTTAACTTTCATTTCTAAGAAGGACTTATCAGGCCAATGCATTCTAAACCCCGCCCCCGAAAGCCCCGTTACCTGCGATACATTGCCGAGGCTTGTATTCTACCCGTTATAATTTTACTGACATTTATTCTTCTTATTTGGGCCGGTGCATTTGGTTCATTACCGGGAGAGGAGGAGCTCAACAACATCCGTCATCATGAGGCTTCGCAGGTCTATTCGGCTGATGGCGAAATGCTCGGCACTTACTTTGTACAGAACCGGGCAAAGTTAGATCTTGATGAAGTACCATCCGTATTTCTCGATGCCCTTCTTGCGACGGAGGATGTGCGTTTTTATCAGCATGACGGGGTTGATCGCCGCGCCATGATGCGGGTCATGGTGAGAACCCTCTTAATGGGACAGGATACCGGCGGTGGTAGTACCATCACTCAGCAACTGGCCAAGAACCTTTATCCACGAAAAAACACTTGGAGGGGCGGATTGGTGGTAGACAAAATCAAAGAAATCATCACCGCCCGGAAGCTTGAACGGATTTATACAAAGGGTGAGCTGCTAGAGCTTTATCTTAATACGGTTTCATTTGGTGAGGAAACCTTCGGACTTGAAATGGCGGCACGCCGCTATTTCAATACAAGTCCAGCCGAGCTACAACTTCATGAAGCAGCCACGCTTACAGGACTGTTAAAAGCAACATCATGGTACAACCCACGCCGCTTTCCTGATAGAGCTCTGGCGCGCCGCAACGTGGTCCTTCGCCAGATGGAGCGCTATGATAAGATAACCCCTGAAGATGCAGACAGTACCGCAGCTCTGCCCATATCATTAAACTACAGCCGGATTACCGCAAACGATGGCCCGGCTCCGCATTTCCGCGAGCACCTTCGGATGGAACTGCACCGCGTTCTTGCAAATGAGCCTGCACTTGACGGTAAAAGCTACTCTTTGTACACAGACGGACTACGAATCGAAACCACCCTGGACTCACGAGTTCAATCTGCCGCAGAGGAGGCCGTGGGTACTCATATGGCACAACTACAGGCTGATTTTAACCGGCAGCTTTCTGCCCAACCAATCTTCGAACAAAATGGCCCCGCTATTCTGAGCAAATGGGAAGAGTCTGCTCATTACAAGAGCCTAAAGAAAGAGGGGCTTAATGAAAAGCAGATTTATGAAACCCTACATACACCTGTTCCTATGGATGTGTTCACATGGGAGGGCGAACAGGAGCGTACCCTATCACCGCACGATTCCATTTCCCATTACCTTTCTTTTTTGAATACTGGTTTTTTTGCTATGGAACCGAAGAGTGGCAGGGTACAGGCATGGGTCGGCGGCATTAACCACCGTTATTTCCGTTACGATCATGTGAAAGCACAGAGGCAGCCGGGTTCGGCTTTCAAGCCTGTAGTATATGCCTCGGCCCTGGAATCAGGGGCACAACCTTGTGATTACCAACGCAACCGGCTTTCTACCTATGCCGCATATGAGGAATGGACACCGCGCAATTCTCAGGATGAGTATGGAGGTTATTACTCCCTGCAAAATGCTCTGGCACGCTCGGTGAACACTATAGCCGTAGACCTGTTGATGGATATTGGGATTGGCAGTGTTCGAAATACCGCCACCGGTATGGGTATCACATCACCTATTCCATTCGAACCGTCGATAGCCCTGGGCACAGCGGAGCTCTCTTTGCTGGAGCTCACCTCTGCCTATACATCTTTTGTTAACCGCGGCGTTCCAGCCTCTCCTCACTACCTGGAGGCCATCTATAATGCTGAAGGGGATTTGATCTACGACTTCACAAACCCAAACATGGCAGGTGACCGTGATGCGGCACTTTCTGAAGGGTCAGCGGCAGCCATGGTACACATGTTATCGAAGGCTGTAGATGAAGGCACTGGCAAGGACCTCCGCGACCGTTTCAGAATAAACCATGCACTGGCGGGTAAGACCGGCACGACTCAACATGGCACCGATGGCTGGTTCGTAGGGATGACCCCGGATATGGTATTTGGTTCCTGGGTAGGTGGATGGAGCCCGCGGGTGCGTTTTAAGGGTAATATGGGATATGGTTCAAAGACCGCCCTGCCCATTGTCGGACATTTTCTCAATAACCTGGATGAAGAACCCGACCTGGGCAGCCAACCTGATCATTTTTACCCATACCAGCTCCAAACGAACTTCAAACTCGATTGTGCAGACGAACGTGATGACCGCTTCAGGGATAAGGTCAGGAAGTTTTTTACAGGCGAAAGTGCAGATGAGCCCCGCCGTGTAGAGGAAGAAAAAGAGAGCCGGTCATTCAGAGACCGGGTGCTCGGTTTGTTTGGCAGAGACTAAAGAACTAACGACTGACAACCGATAACCGACAAAAAACCACCTACCCTTTTTCCTCATTTTCTAACAACTCGGCCAGCCGGTCAATATCTTTTTGATACTTATTGGCCAGTAATGGTTTTACTTTTTGCATGGTCTTGAGGGATTCAATGGCATGCTTGTACTTGCCCTGCTTCTCGTAAATTTTAGAAAGCGTTTCGGAGGCTATATCACTTACCATTTGTGCAGGAATGCTCAGGTCCGTATTACCATCCGAATTATCTAACGGTAATTCAACTTTAAGAGATTCGGCGGCTGATAGTTTGGCGATCAGGGAATCCAGGTTCAGGTCGTAATGGGAATTGTCAGGAGGGTATGGGTCATCGCTTTTGGTAGACTTGATGGGTACTGCCGCATTAAACTTTTGGGGATGCAACAGATAAAAATGCAGGCTCTCAAATAGCGGACTACCGGGTGCATAGCTTTTTGCCTTAAAAGCATTCTTCATAGCCAGGGCATGGTTTTCCAATTTATGATATAAGCACGCTAGTACAAAATATCCCACTGCATCCAGTCCTCGTTTTTTTAAGTGCATCTCGAGACGGTCAATACTTTTCTGAGGATCAGATTCATACTGCTCCACAAAAGAGCTTAGGGATGGGGGAATTTTAAAAGGGAAATCCGGCAAAATAGGGGGCTGAATTAGGGGTTCATAGTTTGCGCCTTTCAACGCATTGAGCGCTAATATATAAAATTTTAATTAGTCTTTCTAAAAGGAAGTCAATATTGGGCCAACAGAGATAACTTTACTACCAATCCAAAGTTTATCCAGGAGGAAATGGTACTGTTCTACTACGGTTTACTGATAAATGCTCGCTGATAATAGGATTTACCAGTCACCAAGTGCATCGTTAAACATATTATCGGCAATCCTGTTCAAAGCTTCCTGGGCGGCGGCATTCTCCCCATCGATAGGATCCACATTTGGATCGTATTCATAACTTCCGGAGAAGCTTTTGTCCCATACAGGTTCTTCTTCACTGGAATAACTAAATGAAGAGCTTACACTGATCTGGACCTGGTTAAGCTCCGCGCGGTTGTCTCCACCAATGGTATAGGGGCTGTTGCTAAAACCCATGATCCTGCCTTCAAGTAGGATATCGGCATCTTCAGAATCGCCGGTTAATTGCAGGCGGCTTTGGTTTACGAACCTGTTTACCAAAGCATCGTTAAGCCGGTTCCCCAAGTCCCCCAAACCGCTGCCTGATTCATCCGTAAAGTGCGGAATGTAAATGGTCCTTACGTCCGAAGGAATGGATATACCCGTAAAACTATACTGCAAACAACCGCCCATCGTAAAGCTGAGTAGCAGAAGGCCTGCAATACGAGAAAAAATCGTTTGTTTATTCAAGTTCATATTGGTCCAGTTTACGATACAGTGTGCGCTCGCTCATTCCCAGAACGTCGGCGGCTTTGCGGCGGCTGCCGTTGTATTTTGACAATGCTTTTTGGATCAGGAACTTCTCTGTCTCTTCCAGAGATGGGAGTTCACCTTGATCGAAAAAGTCTTGAAATTCATTGTGCTCGTCTTTGTTCATGTCCACTTCAGCATTGGGATGTTCTCTGCCTGGCCAGCCCATATTTTGATTCTTGAAGGCATCCATGTCATGATTCTGGGGAAGAGGAAGAGACTTGCTCATTCCGCCGCTTGCGAAGGAATTATAGATAAAGCTGCCAAACATTTTTTTCAGGTCGCTGATCTCATTACGCAATTCGACCAACGCCCTGTACATTAACTCCTGATCTTTCAGCCCCTGGTTATTATCTGAATGGCCCTGATAATTATTGGTATGCTGTTTGTCGTTGTCAGAGCCATCTTCTTTGTTTTTGAAAAGAACAGGCAGATTATCGGGAGATCCCTCATGCTGTCGTCCTTTTAGGTATTTTTGTAAAATTTCAGACGTGATATATTGAGATTTCTCCAGTACCACCATCTGCTCGGCTACATTTTTAAGCTCACGGATATTACCCGGCCAACGGTAAGAAACCAGCAGGCTACGGGCTTCATCGGAGAATCCCTGAAATGTGGAATCATAACGCGCGGCGAATTCAGTAACAAACTGGCGGAAGATGAGTATAATATCTTCCTGCCTCTCACGAAGCGGCGGGATTTTGATATTAATGGTATCCAGCCGGTAATACAGGTCCTCGCGAAAGGCTCCCGATGTCACGCAACTCCATAAATCACGATTGCTGGCGGCGATTACCCTTACGTCGGCGGTGCGGATTTCGCTGGAGCCAACACGGAAGAACTCCCCTGTTTCCAGGACTCTCAGCAATTTGACCTGAACACTTTTAGGTGTATCGGCAATTTCATCCAGAAATATAGTGCCGCCGTCAGCTTTTTCAAAATAGCCCTTGCGAGATTCGTGAGCGCCGGTATAAGATCCTCTCTCATGGCCAAAAAGTTCACTCTCAATAATACCTTCGGGTATAGCGCCACAGTTCACAATAACGAGGTTGTTATCTTTCCGTTTGCTAAGACCATGAATAGCCTTAGCTGTCACATCTTTCCCTACTCCGGTTTCACCCTGAAGCAAAATCGAAATATCGGTGGGGGCCACCTGCTTGATTTTATCGATCACCTGCCTAATAGCAGGTGATTCACCAGTAATTCCAAGTGTATTATTTTTGTGTGATACAGGGGTATTCAAAAATAGGTCCAGTTAATTTGATCACAAAATAAGTTATAAGCATTAAGCCTGTCGTTTAATTATAACGCAACAGAAATTAATTATTAATCCAACGTCTTAAAGTTTATTTTATGCAGCAGAAAACGATTAACCCTATTAGCCGGTAAGGGCTTCACGGCCGGCTAGCGTAACGGTTTGCAAAGGTTCTCCAAACAGAGTGGCCGAATTGTTGCCGTTGATGACAACCTCTACATACTGGCCGGGCTGATATTCTTCCCTGTCGAAAACGACCATCTTATTGGTATCGGTACGTCCGCAAAGCTGTTCTTCAGAGCGCTTGCTCGGACCTTCAATCAAAACGATGTGCTTTTTGCCAATTTCCTTTTGGTTATTCATCTCAGAGTATTTTCTGAATATATTGATGACTTCCGTGAGCCGGCGGTTTTTTACCTTTTCAGGAACATCGTCTTCAAATTTGCGATGGGCAAATGTTCGTTCCCTTTCGGAATAGGCGAACATGTAGGCAAGATCATATTTCACATGGCCCATCAGATCAAGGGTGTCTTTATGCTGCTCTTCGGTTTCACCACAAAATCCGGTGATGATGTCGGTAGAGAGAGCTACGCCGGGTATCAGGGTACGCATTTTGTTGATAAGTTCTAAATAAGCCTCCCGTGTGTAAGGCCGTTTCATGCGCTCAAGGACCTCGTTGTTACCGGACTGAGCAGGAATATGAATATAATCACAGACATTAGGCCTCTCACGAATAACATGCAAAAACTCGTCAGGAAAATCTTTAGGATGTGATGTTGAAAAACGAATACGGATTTCAGGATCAATCATACTGCACTGGTACATGAGCTCGGCAAAAAGGGTCCCGTTATCGTTGTACGAGTTGACGTTTTGCCCCAGAAGGGTCACTTCTCTATACCCCTGATCACTAAGCATCCTCACTTCATTGAGCACACTTTCCATCGGGCGGCTGCGCTCGCGTCCGCGGGTAAATGGGACCACGCAAAAGGCACACATGTTATCGCAACCCCGCATCACGGAAACAAAGGCGCTTACTCCGTTGCCCGTTGTTCTCACCGGTGCAATATCAGCGTATGTTTCTTCCTGGGATAAGATGACGTTTACGGCCTTTTGTCCGTCATCGACTTCACCCAGCAAGTTGGGAAGGTCCCGATAGGCATCAGGACCGACTACCAGGTCAACCAGCATTTCGGTTTCCATAAACTTCTCACGAATGCGCTCGGCCATGCAGCCAAGCACGCCCACGGTCATGTTGCCCTTGTTTTTTCTTTTGAGGAACCTGAAATATTTCAGTCTGTCCCACACCTTGCGCTCAGCATTATCACGAATCGAGCAGGTGTTGATGAAGATAATATGAGCAGTCTCCGGATTATCAACAGGTTTCATTCCCTGGTCCATCAAGATCGAGTTGACGATCTCGGAATCAGCAAAGTTCATCTGGCAGCCGTAGGTTTCGATATAAAAATTGCGAGCACTCAAAAGAAAAAGACTTTAGGATGGTTAATTGCCAAAAGATACAAAAAACGAAGATAGAAGGGAAAAATGATAAGAATGCTTTTTAAATGCCCACTTTCTTATATCCACCAAGTCTTCGACTACGGTTGGGGGATGAGCATTTGTAACAATACCGGCAACCCGCTCAGTCAAGCGTCTGCGCTTGACGAGCTTGCACCCAGTAGCGCTGGTGTAAGAATAGTCTCCTGGTAATATATGAATGGTTTCCGTGATGTGGGTGCATCATGTAGAGACGCAAAATC
>JBBDMV010000025.1:0-7122 GCA_040878115.1 Balneolales bacterium | reverse complement strand
ATGGTGATAAACAAGGCCAGCCCAAGCAGCACCTGATTTGGAGGAGACTGCTGGGTCCCCAGGCCCATTCTTAGAAAGAAGAAGACGACCACAATCCGGGTGAAACTCGTCATCATAGTTATGATAGCCGGGCCAAAAGATAACACGGTTAACAGTAGGAGAGCTTGAATAGCAACGGAAAAATCCTCAAGATCTCCGTCTATATTAATATTTACCGGGTTCTGCTGGGCAAAAGCTTCAATTGGGGCCAGTATTCCCCCAAATAAGGATAATAGGACCAGGAATTTTAATAATCGTGCCATATTTTCTTAAAACTCAGACTTTGGTTGACGGATTTTTCTTTAGGCGATCAAATATTTCAGAAAAACCTTTGTCAACCCCTTTTGGATAGGTTCCATTTACTTCTTCTTGCGGCCATTCCTTTTTATCGAACCGTTTTAGCACATTAACTCCCTGAGCAGTGCTGCCAATCACCCAAATCTCGTTATGTACTTGCACAACAGCAATCGTCTGGCCGGGCGCTACTTCAATTTTATTCTTGACCTTTAATTGCAATGAACTATTTTGCTCAGTGCCGGTAGCTTTGCCGCTTTTTAAGTAAGCCGAATAAAGAAGCACGCCGCCGCCAAGGACCAGGGAAATAAGCAAAATGGAACGTACCGGAACTGTGGGCGAATTTTCTTCTGTTGGCGGCTGAGGCAAGATGCTCCCTTCGGCCTGGTTTTCATAAGCTGCCGCAGTTGTGGTATCCAGGCTATCAATATCGACATAATCGTCCTGAGGCCCGGTTTCCGTTTGTATGAGCACCATTACCCACAAAACAACTAAGGTGAATGAAAGGCCGATTACAAATCGTAAGGTTTTTCGGGGATCATTTTTTATCTGCTGGTTAAGTTTTTCCACGTCCATTATGATGATCCGCTTTTCATCAGCTCATGCTCTGCCATTAAACGGGTAATGCGGACACCAAAATGCTCATCAATTACAACAACGTCGCCCACGGCTATGCACCGGCCGTTAACAAGGATATCAACAGGCTCACCGGATAATTTCTCAAGTTCTATTACCGAACCTTTTACCTGCTGCAGTATTTTACCGAGTGGCATTTTCTTCCTGCCAAGTTCAACGGAAACTTCCATCTCCACATCCCTGAGCATGTCTATGTTCCGGACCTCTCTGTTGTTCTTTATGTTATGGGATTTTATAAAGGGTTCAAATTCAACATTTGCTCCGTGGCCGTTCTTGTCTGTTATATGGGGTGGTCTTGCTTCTTCTGTGTCCTCATGCTCAATTTCCTCTTCTTTTGGTTCAGGATTTTCTTCTATTGGCTCTCCCTTTTCTTCAGTTTCAACCTGTTTTTTATTTCCCAGCAGTTCGGTCACCGTTTCTTTGGCCATAGCCGAAAATTCTGAACTATCAAGGGCAGGGGAATTTGCCATGGCTTCCGAATATTTCTTAATCATCTTCTCATTCGGTACGGAAATAATAAAAACAAATTCAAGATCACCTTTATGGTCTGGTCCAGGCACTTGCAAATCCCAACGGGATAAGTAATAGGTCCTGATATTCAAAGACGGGTCTTTCTTTACTTCACTAAACGGATAAACCTGAAGGTCCGCGCCAATACGGTTCATGGATTCCACAGCTGATGCCGTAAGGTGTGCTGTAAGGCTGCTATAGATATTATCCGCGTCATCATCAAGACCCTCCCTTTCCTGAAGGGGCTTATGGAACACCGCTGGCCAGTCACCCTTAAAGCCAAGAAGGACCTCAACCTGGAAACCATCGTCGATTGACTTGAAAAGCTTGGTCTCGTCAACATATCCCAGCGTCTGGTCTTTATCACCCGATGATGCATCTATCAATTTCGTGCTGACCTTTTGTTTTGCCAACTCACTGAAGAATAGGTCCAGGGGACCATTAAGGTTTTGTATTGTTTCTTTCCAGATATTGTTATCCATGGTTTTTATTAGAAGTCAAAGTGTTCGTTACTATTTTTAATGATATCGTATATTTTGACGGCTTTTTTCCCGTTCATTCTCCCCGGGTATCCATTCATTTTAACTTTATCATTGATCTTGATGCTCAAAGCTTCCTCAATCTGCTGATCGAGCAGCAGGGTGTCACCCTCCCGAAGTTCCACAAGTTCCTTAACGGACATAGACGTTGTACCTAAGATTGCTTGAAAATTCACCTCTACCCGCTTCATGTCATCTTCAAACTTTTTCTTATCGGCAGGCAACAATACACTTGAAGAGCTTTTATCCGGGTTAAAGGTACTGCCAATCGGCTTGTCTTTAAGAAGGGTGGGAGGGTAACAAATGGAAAAAGGGACTACAAAATCATCAAACTTCAATTCATAATCTATCAAGATACCCGGGGCAATGGCTGACATGGTCCTAATATTTTCAGGCTTGCTTTCGTAGACAAAATCTTCTATAGTAAAGGATAAAAACGGGGACCACACATGGCTCAGTTCCTTTAGCATGTTATCAATAACACGTCCGATTATTCTCTCTTCTATACTGGTAAGTGAACGTTTCTCATTTACCTCACTTTTATACCCTCCACTTTGTCTTTCTACACAATAGATACAAAACCCAGGCTGGATCTGAAGGAGTGCCCAGTCCGCCAACTCTTCAATGTTAAACATGAAAATAGCTGTGGGTGACTCTATTTCCTGAAGAAATTTTGAGAATACCACCTGGCTGACACTTGCCAGAGTTACTTCTACAGGATGGTTTAACACTCCGGAGAATACTCGCTTTATATGGCGCCCATAAGTTTCATGTATATTCCGCATGGCGCGGATAATATCTTTACTTACAAGCTTAGGCTGCTCAAAGTCATAAAGTTTAATTTTTTTCTTAGGTCCTTTTCCCTTTTGATTTGAGGAGGCCGAATCGTCCATAAGTGTTTTTTCTATATTTGTTCATTACTGAATCACATATTTTGTAAAGAACAAATTTCGTACCATTTTTTGCCCTAACACTCCATCAACTTCTTCTTTTAACTCTACCCGGATCTGCTCCCTCATTTCAAGGCTATTTAAATCGGAAATTGACTTAGCACGCAAATGCATATTTACCCTATCAAGGATCTGGGCTTGCCGCTCGCCTGCACTGTCGTAATCCGCCTGGTTATCAAATTCAAAGGCTAAGGAAGTCACCAGGTAACGGGTTCCACCTGATTCGGCCGGGTTTATAATTATGTCATTAAGATTGATAAAATAACCACCGGTCGACCTGTAAGAATCAACCGTTTCCCTTATCGCCGGATAATTATTATTTATAATGATGTAAGCCACCACAGCCTGGGCAATCACAATAGCGGCAAAAAGTAAATATTTTCCTAATCGTGGAAATCTCTTCCTCTTTGGTTTATTGAATGTTTGGAATTGCTGCTCTTCATCTTCATTCTCGTTCATTAACATTCTCCAATTCTGATTCATGAATTTCATAGTGTGGTTTATATTGAATAAGTACTTCCACTCTACGGTTTTTCTCCATATTCTCCGGGCTTATATTAGGCAGCTTTGGCCGGTGTTCGCCAAAGCTTCGGATACCGTATTTTCCATTAGCAATATTTGTCTTCGAGCTTAAATGCTCCATTACTGAAAAAGCTCTTCCTGCCCCAAGCTCCCAATTGGTCTCGTACTTCCTTAATGCTCTGCCTACCACCGGCCGGTTGTCAGTATGCCCTTGCACATCTATAAGCTCAACATCCTCTGCGGTATAACGGTCTATCCCTGCGGCAACATCATTCAGTATGGACTTGGCACTTTCCTGCAGTTCAACAGAATAGGTCTCGAACAAGGCCGCCTCACCCAGTATTATACGGATACCTTCCTCCTCGAGGTGCATTTCTATATCATCCCCCAAATCTTCCTGTTGTATCCTTTGGTAGAGATCATCCCAGTTTTCCGCCCTGGTGCTGGCGTTGCTGATGTCAACGGTGGGGTTAATGTTTCTTTGAACAGATTGAAAGTCCATCTGCCCATCTTTACCCTTAAACACCCCTACAATAGCTTGCCACCGTTCCTCTTCAACAGCAGGGGTCAGTATATAAAGGACGACAAAGAAGGTCATCATCAGGGTAATAAAATCTGCATAGATCATTAACCAGTTGCCATATTTGCGACGAGGTGCTGCCATGATTTATTTTGATATTGGTCCCAATTTTCATAAAGCCGCTCTTCACGTTCTTTATCGAACGTTTCTTTGTCGTAATATGCCAGGTAAGCCGCCCTTTCAGCAGGCGCCAGGTATATCAGCATTTTATCCTCCATAATCCTCGGATTTTCTTCCTCGATTATAGAGACGATCGCGGACTTGAACATACGCTTTCGTGTAAGCTGCTTTTCTGACATATGGTCTAGTTTTCCGGACAGGGGCAGAAAAAAAATATTTTGTAGAAAGGTGCCGTACAGGGTGGTTAATAGTGCAATGGCCAGTCCATGACCAAGCGATTCAGGGTCCTCTATGTTCTGAAGCATGAGGATCAAACCGATCACGGTTCCCATCATTCCGAAGGCAGGCGAATATTCACCCATTGACCCTAACACCCTAACTCCTCTCTCCATTACACGTTCCGCATTTTCCAGTTGATCGTCCAGGATATTAAGCAGTGTTTCTTTTTTTAAGCCATCCATCACGCTCAGCAAACCATTCCTTAAAAAGGAATCATCAATTCTGTGCAAATCATCTTCCAGGGCAAGCATACCGTCCCTTCTGGCTTTTCTCGCGAACATATTGATGAGCTCGATATCCGTACGCAGGTCTACTTTAGTGGTTTTCAAGTTTTCATATACACTTTCAAATGTTTTTACTACTTCGGTATAACTAAAATTCACGATGGTCACACTAAATACACCACCCATCACAATTAAAAATGATGATATGCTGAAAAATACTGCAAAACTCCCCTGTGTCGCAATTGCCAGGAATACCACTACAAATGCGGCGAGAAGACCAAATATTGTTGATTTATCCACCTACGTTTCCTTCATGATTTGATGTGGTTTTTGATTTCAATATTATCGAACAAAAGATTATTAACTTAAATTTATATTCCTGATGTGTTGTTCACACGCAAAAAAGTATAGGCAATAAAACAAGTGCGGGGGGTATCTCAAAAACCCATAACTGCTCCGCTAAGCGTCCACGCTTAGCGAGGAATGCACTCATACGGCACGAGTGCACACCCGGCAAGCGTGGACGCTTGCCTCAGCAGTCTTTTGATACAGCCACTAACAATGGCGCATCATCGTTCACTGTTTGAGCTTATTTATTTACCTCTTCAGGTTTACGGCCTCCGTCAGCAACTCGTCAGCGGTAGTGATCACCCGGGCATTTGACTGATAAGCCCGCTGGGATATGATCATATCTGTAAACTCTTTGGCCAAATCTACATTAGAGGCTTCCAGCATGCTTTCCGCGATACTTGTGGCCGATAAGTTCTCAGCGGTGTCCAGGCTGATCTCACCCGAGGCTACGGTCTCGGTATACAGGCCATTCCCATTTGTTTCAAGTCCGGCGGTGTTGGGAACATCAGCCACGGCCAGTTGGGCCAGCTGCACATTTCTGCCATTGCTGTACGTGCCGTTCACGTAACCATCGCCATCTATATCAAAATCAACCAGCCTTCCTTCCGGGGCACCGTCTTGTGAGGTAACCTTGGCGGAAGTCGCCCCGGCGAATTGCGACATGCGGGTGCCTGAGTCCGGATCACCCAGATTCACATCAAAATTGACTAGCTCGGCACCGTTGCCCGGGTCGAATTCAACATTGAAGCTGTTAGCGGTTATTAGGTTGCCACTTTCGTCAAAATCCATAGTACCTGTACCTGTACCACCGGTGACTGCTTCCCCGTCAAGGAAAGTAGTTTCATAGCTCCAGCTGTTCTCATTATCCTGGGTTAGAGTGACCAGCATGGTATGTTCTCTACCAAGGCTATCATACACGGTTGTGCTTAAGGTCTGGTTGCCGGTGACACCAGGTTGAGTTACCTGGAATCCCGGGCTGGTTAATTCACCAATACCCCCATTTTGTGTTACCTGAATCCCAGTTAAATTAAATTCACTGTCGCCCATTTGACTTGAACGGAAAACCAGCATGCCGTCAACTAATTCCACTGAACCTTCATTATCGAAATCTGCATTAGCAGAAATAGAATTTATAAGATCACCTACTGTGGTCCCATCTGTATTATAATTATGCGGTACCGTAAATGTAGTACCATCATTACGCATAAATTCAAGTTCTATATCTTCATCATTGGTAAAATCCGTAGTTGCCATCATCAGGTCATTAATCTCCGTTCCCCCATCCGCAATATCACCAGTATCTGTCGTCAATGCCGTCTGTGACTGTACCATTTGGAAGCTGCTGGTATCGGCGTTCAGGTTGCCGCCTACATACACATTTTCTGTGATCAGGGGATCCAGCACACTTTCAAAATCCACGCGCACGTTTTCGGTGGCCCCACCTGCAAGAATATTGCCATTGGCATCGGCATTAAAGCCTTGCACGGGCCGGCCGGCCTGGTCCGTAAACATTCCGGTCTTGTTGAAAGCGAAATTACCGGCACGGGTTAACATAGATTGCCCGCCGCCATCTTCGACCATAAAAAAACCTTCTCCTTCAAGGGCCAGATCTGTTGGCCGGCCGGTCGTTTCGAGGCCACCCTGTGCAAAGTCTCTTTGCACGGCGGCTATCCTCACCCCGAGCCCTACCGAAGAGCCGGATTGCGGGGAGTCCTGCGAACCTTGAGCGGAGCCAACCTGCTGGTTCAGCATTTCTGAGAAGGAAACACGCGAAGATTTGAATCCTGCCGTGTCCACATTGGCAATGTTATTACCAATCACGTCCATCTTGGTCTGAAAAGCCTTGAGGCCGCTTATTCCTGAATTAAGTGATTTCATTAAAGCCATGATCATTCTCCTTTTTTAAGTGCAGTATTTTTTATGACCTGCATGAGCCACCTTACGGTCCGGCTCGTTGTTTATATTAGATTTCTATGTTTGTGAATTTGTGAATCCATTTTTATATGCCAATCTGCTCTACATCTTCAAGCGGAAGCAGCACTCCATTTACCAAAAGTTTTACACCTTCGCCGGTAAAC
>JBBDMV010000024.1:0-37337 GCA_040878115.1 Balneolales bacterium | reverse complement strand
CACGTTCCCCTCCTTTTTAAGGAGGGGTCAGGGGTGGTTATCCTATGAACATGAGTAGGTTTAAATTAAAAAAATTTCTCCACAACACGATCTCTTTTTAACAACCCCATCAAACCCCACCTTTATATACTAAAAAACATTACCTCATGTATTAAACAAACACTATCCGATACCGTCATTCCGACCGTAGGCCGCCGGTTTTGCGGCTAAATAAATAAGGCTTAGTTGAATTAATCGGACCTTTTGATACACCCCCGCTGAAATGAAAAAATACAAAAGCCCTGCAGGGGCGGCACCGTAAATGGGCCTATAAAGGATTGTCGTTAACCTTCATAGGACCTTCATTTTATGATGCCACAATCTTTATACCGCATTCATCTGCATTTGGTTTCCAGTAGCAGGGACCGGATACCGTATTTAAGAGAAAAGGCTGGAATGGCCGATCAGGAAAAACATCATCAGAAAATCTTAAGAATATACGGGGTAACTTATCACTATAAGAGAACCCCCGAGTGAACGTCATTCCGAGCGTAGCCGAGGAATCTCATCCGCTCGTAAGTTACTTCGTGGCATACTTTAAGCAAAACAGCCATGAGCACCTTCATACCGGATGAGATTCCTCCACTACAGCCGCAAAACCGGCGGCTTCCGGTCGGAATGACGAGGTAATGAGAGGTGTTTGTTTAATAAATTAGGTAATGTTTCTTTGGTGACGACCTTGATACAGCCTCTGCATTATGTTACCCTTTCAGGGTAAAGGTCGCTGCATAGGGTTATAATGATTCGGTGCTGCATTGCGGAAAACAGGAAAATATTCCGTCATTATTTTTTTGTGCAGCAAGTAAATAAAATTGGTTTACTTTTTTTATATATAAACGTTATAATTAGTGACAGATGGTAGCGCAGCAGAACATCAGCTATAAATGTTCCTGAAAAAGTTAACCCTTAATTATCTAAACGACCCCGATAAATGTTAAAACCATGTTACCTCCTGATTCTTTTTCTGGCTGTATTTAATATTGCGGCCCAGTCACAAAATCAGGTATCTGATCCTGATCCGCTACGTTTTGAAAAAGAACTGGATGTCTTCGCGCAATGGGATAAAAAAAACAGCTCACCTGAAGAGGCGATTTTATTTGTTGGAAGTTCCAGCATAAAAGGCTGGGAAACACACCTGGCTTTTCCTGACCTGCCCATTATTAATCGTGGATTTGGTGGATCACATATCTCTGATGTAAATTTCTTTTATCAGAAAGTCATAAAAAAGTATAACCCCCGCTTGATCGTATTTTATGCAGGAGATAATGACATTGCAGCGGGAAAACCTGTAAAGAGGGTGTTTGACGATTACCAAAAATTAACAGATCGTATTTTGTCAGATAATCCCAATACCCGGTTTTTGTTTATATCCATCAAGCCAAGTGGGAGTCGCCTGGATAAATGGAATGATATGAATGAATTTAATCAGCAGGTTGATGAGTATAACCAATTAAATGAACGGCTATTTTATATAGATCTGGCAACACCTCTGCTCAATAGTGAAGGCCGGCCAGACCATAATTATTATCTTGACGATCAGCTTCACCTTAATAACCAGGGTTATGATATTTGGAATCAGAGTATAGGAACAGAACTTCATAATTTATTTCGTTAAACAGTAAAACAATATTAAGTAAGAGTTAGAGTTCCCTTCAGGAGTAATATCCTTTTATTTGTAAGGAAACTTCAATGTTTCCCAAAAAAGCCTTAATTTATCCGACTTCGTCAGACTCAATAGAATATTTTAAAGATTTAAATTTATTATGAAACGCACGTATCAACCAAGCAGGCGCAGCAGAAAAAACGAGCATGGTTTTCGTTCCCGTATGGAGACCGCTAACGGGCGCAAGGTACTCAAACGCAGACGGGCAAAAGGCCGGGCACAGTTGACCGTTAGTGATGAAAAGCATAGAAAGTAAAGGTAATCGACCTTTAAGCCTGCCACGCTCCGATATCTTGCGTGGGAAGCGCAATTTCCAAAGGCTTTTTAAAGAAGGTTCCTCGTTAAGCGAGCAACATGTTTCCTTGCGTTACGTCATATTAAGCGACGCTTCTGAAAATAACCTCATTGGTTTCATTACGGGACGGCGCATCGGAAAGGCACATGAAAGAAATTATGTGAGACGCCGCTTGAGAGAAGCATACCGTTTGGACCAACATATATTAGCAGATTATTATAAAGCCGGAACCCCTGTTTTTCATGTCGCTTTTATTGCAAAAACGAAACAAGTTGATTTTGCAACCCTTCAGGAGGAATGTGTGCGGCTGCTTAAGCGTTTCAAAACAAAATTAAATCACCACAGCGTATGAAATTTATATTGATTGGATTTGTTCGTGCTTATCAACTTATGATTTCACCCTATTTCCCGACGAGCTGCCGGTATTACCCTAGCTGCAGTCAATATGCTATTGACGCGTTAAAAATACACGGTTTTTTTAAAGGCACCGGATTGGCTGCATGGCGCGTGCTTCGATGCCACCCCTGGGCTAAAGGGGGAGAAGACCTTGTTCCGGAGAGCGGCCGGGGCTGTGGATGCAATGCTTTTAGCAAGAATAAGTAAACGATATACCTTTTAGGAGAACACATTTGGATCGCAATACAGTAACCGGCTTTATACTCATTTTCTTTCTGTTTCTGGGGTGGATGTACTTTACGATGCCGGACCCTCAGGAACTGGAGCAGCAACGAGCGCAGCGCGAGGCAGAAGATACCCTCAGGAACCAAGAAGAAGATGTCTCTGAAGAAGAGCCATTCGATTATGACGAAAGTGCCCCCCTCGCGGCACAACCTGCAACAGATTTTGGCATCTTTCAAACTGATGTTACCGACACCACTGATTTTGTGGTTGAAACCCCGTTATATAGAGGCAATTTTACCAATAAGGGCGGCGGACCATCCAGGATTTCCCTCAAAAAGCACAAAACCTGGAACCAAGAGCCGGTCCAACTTATTAGAGACACTACACGGTCGGCCTATTCACTGGAATTTGTCTCCACTGAAAATTACAATATTGAGACCGATCAGCTCATGTTCCGCCGGCTTACCCCCGGCGACAGGCTTGAAGTAACCGAGGGCGAAACAGCGTCTCTGCAATACGCGCTGGAACTCGAAGACGGCAGTCAGCTTATATATACTTACGTTTTTTCCGGTGATACCTACGAATATCAACTTGACCTGGAATTTCGCGGTGTCGAGGAATATATCAGTGGCAGAAATTATGAGCTAGCCTATAAGCCGGGGTTGAATTTCACTGAGGAAGCCAGGGAAGGAGAGGCCCAATATGCCTCGGCCTATACGTATTCTGGCGGCGTACTCGAAGATTATCAGCCATCCGATGAGGGGTCTACTTCAACATCGATAACAGGAAACGTAGATTGGGTCTCGTCAAAAACAAAGTTCTTTACCCAGATCATTAAACCCAAACAGCCTACCGAAGCGGCTTTTCTGATCGGGATGCCGACTGAGGAAGATGACGTGCGGCTGCATACCTTTGCAACAGGGATTGAATCCAGACTGAGCGGTGACCATGCCGAAGTTGGTTATCGTTTGTATATGGGACCGCTTCAGTATGATCAACTGCGTAAGTTTGATGAGGCTGCTTATAACATGGTTGATACCGGGTTCGGTTTCTTGAGTTGGTTCTCCGATCCATTTGTGAAATATGTGGTCCTGTGGTTCTTCAACTTTTTTGGTGGGATTGTTGGGAATATCGGCGTGGTCATCATCCTGTTCGCCTTTGCTGTGAAGCTGGTCTTGTACCCGCTCACCAAGAAAAGTTTTGAAAGCATGGCGGCGATGAAGGAATTGCAACCTGAGATGAAAACTATCCAGGAAAAATACAAAGATGATCCCCAGAAACAGCAGCAAGCCACGATGAAACTTTTCAAGACGGCCAAGGTTAATCCCCTTGGAAGTTGCCTGCCAAACTTGCTGCAGATGCCGATCCTGATTACGTTCTGGCGTTTTTTCCAAAACTCCATCGAGATCAGGCAGGAATCATTCCTTTGGGCGGCGGACCTTTCATCACCCGATGTCATCCTGAACCTCCCATTTACAATCCCTTTCTTAGGTGACGCCCTGGCTGGGTTCGTAATCTTGATGTCCATTTCCATGATGGTCCAAATGCAGGTTTCAGGGCAGTCAAGTGCTACCGGCAATCCAAGCATGAAAATGCTTCAGTATGTGCTTCCATTTATGATGCTTTTTATTTTTAATTCACTCTCTGCCGGTTTAAGTCTGTATTACCTGGTTTACAACACGCTTTCCATTGGACAGCAGATGCTCATCAATAAGCAAATTGATCATGTGAAAATGATGGGATCGGTGGACAAGAAAAAAGCTAAAGAGATGAAACGCGACAAGCTGCTTGAGAATAAGAAGAAAAAAAAAGAGCAACAGAATAAGGCTTGATCGTGTAAGGTACTGCAAATAATACTGATTATTTCCCGCGAGAGGGGCTTCTGCCGGGAGGTTTGGTTTTATGGTGATTATTTTAGAAAGGATAGTTCTTTTGCTATATTCCTTTGTTGTAATCATTACCATACCTTTTGCTACCATTCCTTATAACGCATACCTGAACTCCACGTGCAAAGCTTTTCGCTAAATCATTTTCCGCAAATCGTGCATCGGAATGGAGAAAGATGGTTGTGGAATCCTTTATTAAAAAAAGCTTTTAAGAACCTGCCGGAAGAGAGGGTTCGACTACAAATACTGGAGTTCCTGCTGCGAGATGCGGGTTGGCCTGCTGCCCGTATAAGTTGTGAGGTGCCTATCCGTGACAAAACATATTCAGATAATACCCTTCGGGCCGATTTGATTTGCTACGACCGGAATTTCAAGCCGGCTATTCTCATTGAATGTAAAGCTCCGAATATCCGGCTCACCGAAAAAACAGCCTTCCAGATTGCGGGTTATAATCGCAAAATAAAAGCTCCCCATCTTTTCTTGACCAACGGGATAAGAGATATGTTCTTTGAGGTAGACAACCAAACGGCTAATGCTATTCCCGTGGACCTGGAAAAAATATTCCCGGATATCAATGCAGGTTCGGATTCTAAGTCGCTTAAATATTTCCTCGAACGGGGTTTCGCCGGGGAAAAGACATCACCTGAAATACGGAGCTGGCTGGTATATGCACTTCCTGAATTCCTCAAGCTATCATCCAGGGAAACCAGGTTTCTTGATTTAGGGGAAACGCCCGAGAAAGAGCCAATAAGCCACTATTATCATATCTTTCATATTGATAAAAAAAAGAAGCTTGCAATCACTTTCATAGCGACACGCTATGGTGATACAAGGATCATTGCTGTTTTAAATGATGGAGGTATAAATAAAGGCATATTAGAAATTAACCTGGAATTAATACTAAAAAAAGAACTTTACTCAACAATTCTTTATCATTCTCAAGGGACAAGAAAAATTGACTTGTCAGATTTGTTTGATTTTAGTTCCTTTAAGAAAGATCAACTACGGGAATTACCCAAACGCGTAAGTGAGAGGCTGTCATCATAATTTATGAATGACAGTTTGAACTAAAACGGTATTAGGGAATATTTTTTATTAGTCATTATTAGCTAAACTTAAAGCATAATTATCATCATGCATCACTTGCATCGCCAAAAGTTAACATCCTTACTCAGTGAACATAAAAATGCTGTCGCATATATTAGCGGCGGTACCGTACTGGGTCGTTATGACACGGATTTTGAATATCCATTTCGTCAGGAATCCAATTTTTTATACCTTAGCGGAGTTCAGGAACCAGACTTTCAATTGCTCATCCATATTAATTCCGGTGATTACCATTTGTTTATACCTAAACGCGATGCCCGGTACGCTGTCTGGGCGGGATTTATCAAAACGCCAGAAGAATACAAAGCCCAGTACAAGCCGGACTTCATCCATTATGATGAAGACCTGCCGTCCGTGCTTCAGAAAATGAAACCGGAAACCGTGTTTTGCCTGAATCAGGACCAGGCAAAAACCATTCGTAAAGAAGGCCACAAAGCCGATGATAATCTTCTTAAAGATGCTCTGGCTTACTGCAGGATCATCAAGACAGAATGGGAGCTGGACCAGTTAAGAAAAGCTTCTGAGGTGGCCAGCAAGGCGCATACCCAAATCCTGGAGAAGTTGAAGCCCGGAATGATGGAGTATGAGGTCAAGGCGTTATATGAATACGTAACAACCTCCGAAGGGCTCATTCATCACCCTTATAACGGAATTTATGCTACAGGTAAAAGTAGCGCTGTCTTACATTACGTTGACAATCACCAAAAGTTAAACGACGGCGACTATTTTCTAATTGATGCCGGAGCGGAATACAATGGCTATGCAGCCGACATTACCAGAACCCATCCGGTGGGCGGTTCATTTAAACCTATTCAGCGGGATTTGTATCACATTACGTTGCGTGCCCAAAATAACGCCTTGAAGGCGATTGGGCCCGGGGTAAAAATGGTAGATCTCCATATGAACGCCTGCCGAGATATCACCCAGGGATTGGTGGATATTAATTTACTTAGGGGTGGTGTGGATGAACTGATGGATAAGAATATCTTCTCTTTGTTTTTCCCCCATGGGTTGGGTCACCTTATGGGCCTTGATACCCATGATGTAGGCGGTTACCCAAAAGGTGTCAAGAAAATAGAGCGTCCAGGCGTTAAATATCTTAGAGCACGCATCACGCTGGAGCCAGGTATGGTGCTGACCATCGAACCGGGTTTGTATATGATCCCTGCTCTTCTTAAGCCGGCTTTTGAGGACCCGGAGCAGGCTAAATACCTCAACACTTCAAGGTTAAAAGAGTTGTTACATCTCGGAGGGGTGCGAATAGAAGATAATGTAATTGTTACAGAAAAAGGTATGGAGAATATGACGACGGTGCCTAAGTAGCACGGGTTTTAAGCATTGTGTATTTATCCGTATACCCTGAACTTCTACTGAAGTAGCTTGAGATTATTCCAGGGCCTTCACTTCACGTTTAGGCGAAAGAAAAAAGATATTTCATTGCTAAACTTGATTTACAATTAGGCATAAAGTTTATTGCATAAATCACGTTCTCGCAGCCGCCCTTAATTAAAGTAGGAATTTATACACATAACACTTCCCAATGCCGAAAAAATCTCCGTTACTGTTTCTTTATTTCATTGCTGTTCCGGCACTATTAATTGCTCAGGGACTGGATACGCTTCAATTGAAAACCCTTTTTCATGAGCCATATCTTTCCGGTGTCAGGCCTGAATTTATCACTTTTTCTCCTGATGGGAAGCGAGTTTTTTTTCACTGGAACGACTCCAGCCGGACGCAGCGAAAACAATATTCCGTGAACCTCAGCGGTGCTGATCTTGAAGAATATGAAGATGAAGTTTTTACTCAGTCACAGGTTTCGCCTGACGGTAACATGCTGGCCTTTATTAAAGACCATGATCTGTGGATATCCGACACTGAAGCTAAAGAGGAACGAGTATTGGTTTCCTCAAAACTATCTGACTCGAATCCGGTTTGGTCACCGGACAGCCGGAAACTGGCTTTTGTACGCGATGGGGATGTCTGGATAACCGGAGTCAATGAACCGGGGATTCACCAATTAACCAACAAAGCAGATAACGAGGCCGATTACGGAATTCGTCACTGGACCGGTGACGGGAAAAACATGGTCCTCACACAATATGATAATTCTGAGTATTGGGATGTTTACTTTCCCGAGTACGTTGATAAGTTCGTTATACCGGGAGAAAGAAAGCGAGGCCGGCCTGAAGTCACAGTTACGGTGCTTGATGTGGATTCAATGAAAACCCGTGAACTCGTAAAAGGCGTTGTTTCTCTCAATGGGGTTTCGGGGAATGAATCGGGCAACCTGTTAGCCATTGACCAATTGGATGAATACCGTAAAATTCGAACAATTACCGTATACAACCTGGAAAACGAAACGCAGAATAGGGTATTCGAAGACGAAACCGATGGTTGGATAAAACCCGCACTTAGCAGGATGGATTTTGCACCAAAAGACGACGTTCTGTACCTGACTTCCGAACAAGACGGATGGAGCCACATTTATACCGTCAAAGCTGACGGTAGCAACCTGATCCAGCATACAAACGGTGACTTTGAAGTTCCGTGGGCAGCCTGGCGTAGTGATGGCACCATTGTTTTTGCATCCACAGAAGTTGGTCCTGGTGAACGCCATATCTACTCCCTGGCCCTTGAATCCGGGGAAATCAACCGATTGACCCAGGAAGAAGCTTACCGTCAAAACTTCAACCTTAGTCCCGATAAACGTTACCTGGTTTACGATAAAACGTTTTGGAATGAACCCTTTGACCTGCATATACTGGATTTAAGTTTGACTAGCCGAAGCGAAAGAAGGTTGACCGAGTCCGTTCCCGACCGTTTCAAGGCGATTGACTGGCAGGTACCTGAATACATTCGTTTTACCTCGCGTGATGGTGAAACGCCTATTTTCATGAATGTTCTAAAACCTGTGGGCTTTAACCCTAATCTGGAATACCCGGTTGTCGTATTCGCTCACGGAGCAGGATCACTGCAAAACGTGTACAAGGGATGGTCGAATAGTTATTACCGTGAATACATGTTCCATCAGTACCTCACCCAGCGCGGTTATGTTGTTGTTGATGTAGATTTCCGGCACAGTACGGGCTATGGACGTGATTTTCGCGAGGATGTTACCAACTGGATGGGCCATTATGAAACCAAAGATATCGTTGACGGACTGGATTATCTGGCAGAAAGCGAAGGTTATGTCGACCTGGACAATGTTGGTATTTATGGAGGGAGCTACGGTGGGTTTATGGCCTTATATGCCGTTTCAAATGCTCCTGAGCGTTTCCACGCCGCTGCAGCGCTTCGCACGGTAACGAACTGGGAAAATTACTATTATTCTAATCCCTATTATACGGGCGCCCGGCTGGGTCACCCTGACGATAATCAAGAATATTATGAGCGAAGCTCACCGTTAACCTATGCAGATTCATTAAGTCGCCCGGTCTTGCTGCTGCACGGGTTGACCGACGATAATGTGGGCTTTCAGGATACCATGCAATACATAGACAGGCTGATCAAGGCTGACAACAGGAACTTTGAGTTGATGGTGTACCCATCAGAAGGACACGCTTTTCGGGACCCCAATGCCTGGTTGGATGAATATCAGCGAATTTTTGATTTCTTTGAAGAACATCTCAATCAAGAAGAAGCGGAATGACCCCAAAAGTTGTCAAATCTAAACTAGCCCGTGTTTGGAATGGTAATAACATTTTATAGACAACGAGAATGATTTGACAACTTTGCTATTCAAAATGCTATGTTAAGCGTCTGCGCTTAACGAAAGAACAACGCCCAGGGGTTATACCCACCCCATGCACGATCAAAGACTAAAGCATCCATATAACCAGGAGCTTATTACTTAACCGGCCCGACTGAGTGCAATTCCGGCAAGCGCAGACGCTTGCCGAAGCGGGAACCTGCTCATGTTCATAGGATAACCTAAACTACTCCCACGTAATAATCCCCGCCGGTAAGGGTGTCTCGCCCGTACCGGTAAATGTTTTAGTTGACCATTTCAAATAATGTTGGCAGCCAGGTACTTATTTTAGCGCTACTCGTATAGATCATCTATATCAGCGGCATGTAGATCTGTAAGGTATTCTCCTATATTCTGAGTCACTAATTTGAAATATTTTTGTCCTTTATCAGGAGTTGAGGCGGCAGGGTTGCCTATACCGGTATCTTTGGTCACTTCCGACCACTCCCGTTGCGCCCATGCCCATTTTTCCAGAATAGCTTTGATTTTGAACTTACGTTCAGCACCATCACCGGCCTCTGCTAAGGGTTTTACCAACTGAGGTGCGATATGCATCATGAGGCTGGTTTCCATTTCACCGGCATGATCGCCCGGTTCATCAAAGATCTTATCTTGTCCACTAATTTGAAACCAATTTATGGTGGTGATAAAAACATCATATTGTGGCATCAACTCGCGTATCATCTGCTTGAAGTCATTACCTCCATGACCATTAATAATCACAAGTTTGTGAATTCCCTGCTGTTCCAGCGAGTCGACGATATCCTCAAGTACGGAAAGCTGGGTGCTGGGGTTCATATTGATATCAAGCTTGATATCGAGTTGCCCGGTGTTTACGCCAAATGGCACCGTCGGCAACACGACAACCCGGGCACCTTTATCCCAGGCAATCCGGGCTGACTCTGCGGCAACATGATCACATTGGATGTTATCGGTTGCGTAGGGAAGGTGATAATTATGGGCTTCGGTAGCGCCCCAGGGCAGAATGGCTACTTCGTAATCGGTTTCTTTTACGGTTTTCCAGTTTGTTTCCGCGAGGATATAAGGACGTATCATATTGATGTAGTTAATGTTGGACACTATTATACCGGTTTATTTTATTAACATTCTTGTGAAGGAGGCTATATAATAGCCTCTGCACCTATAGCTTTCTTCACAGCAGAGATTATTCCGTCGGCATCCAGTCCCGCTTCTTTGTGAAGTTCTTCCTGGGTCCCGTGTTCAATTACCTGATCGGGCACACCCATTATGGTTAATTTCGGTCGTGCATCTTTTTCAGAAGTATATTCAGCGATAGCTGATCCAAATCCTCCGAGACGGGCACCATCTTCAATGGTGATGATATGACTGTACTTCTGTGAGATATGATCGATGAGGTCCGCGTCAAGCGGCTTAACGAAACGCATATTGAAATGTCCTACTTGTACGCCTTCTTCGGCTAATTGGTCCGCTGCCTGTTTGGCGTATTTTCCAATAGTGCCGTAGCTGAGTATAGCCACATCATCTCCTTCCCGAAGACATTCACCCTTTCCTATCTCCATCGTTTTATATCCTTTAGGCAGTGGCAGGCCAACTGCGGAACCCCTTGGGTAACGAATGGCAAAGGCTTGTTCCGTATAATTTGAGGCGGTGAACATCAGGTCGCGCAGTTCAACCTCATTCATTGGTGCAGAAACAACTACGTTAGGGACACAGCGGAAGTAAGCGATGTCATAAAGGCCGTGGTGGGTCGGCCCATCGGCTCCGGCCAGTCCGGCACGGTCCATGCAGAATATCACAGGGAGCTTTTGAATGGCGACATCATGGATAACCTGGTCATAACCACGTTGCAGAAAAGTGGAGTATATGGCCACAAATGGCTTGATACCCTTGGTGGCCAATCCTGCGGCATAAGTTACAGCGTGTTGTTCTGCGATGCCAACGTCATAGGTTCGCTCCGGAAGCTCCTTCATTACTTTAGCCATGCCTGTTCCGCTTGGCATGGCCGCGGTGATGCCCACTATTTTCTCATCCCGTTTAGCGAGATCGATCAGAGTATCGGCAAAGATATCCTGGTATTTCGGTGCGGGTTTGATCTTTGGTTTTATGGCCAGAGACTCGCCGGTAACTTTATCGAAGGGACTGCCCTGGGCGTGCCATTTTACCTGGTCACGTTCAGCAGGGGCAAATCCTTTGCCTTTAATGGTAACTACGTGAAGCAGCTTAGGACCTTTTACTTTTTTCAGATTATTTAACTGACGAGTCAGGTTTGTAACATTATGTCCATCTACGGGACCATAGTACCTGAAGCCTAAGGCGCGGAAGAATGAACCTGGAGTTAAAGCTGTGGTCAGCGCGGCTTCCAGCTTAGAAGCCATTTTACGCATTTTATTACCTGCTCCTTTGAAATAGCCGAGCATGTCATAGACTTCATCCCTGAACTTATTAAAAGCCTGATGCGTGGTGATATCAGCAAGGTATTCCTTTAGAGCGCCTACATTGGGATCTATAGATATGGCGTTATCATTCAAAATTATAAGGATATCGCTGTCCAGATCACCTCCGTTGTTGAGCCCTTCAAACGCCAAACCTGCACTCATGGCCCCGTCGCCGATTATGGAGACCACTTTTTCATCGGTTTTGTTCAGGTCACGCGCAACGGCCATTCCGATCCCTGCCGAGATGGATGTGCTGGAATGACCTACCCCGAAGGTATCGAATGGGCTTTCCGTACGTTTTGGAAAACCGGACAGGCCCTTATATATCCTGTTGGTATGAAATTGTTCTCTGCGACCGGTTATCATTTTATGACCGTAAGCCTGATGGCCGACATCCCAAACCAACTGGTCTTTTGGAGTGTTATAAATATAATGCAATGCGATAGTGAGTTCGACAACTCCGAGGCTGGCCCCAAAATGCCCACCATGAATGGATACCGTGTCAATAATATAATCCCGTAACTCCTGGCAAACGTCAGGGAGTTGATCCATTTTAAGCTTTTTGAGATCGGAAGGAGAGTTAATTTCAGCCAGCAGCGGACCGGGTTTTATTTGGGGGGAAGACATCATTTGGTATTATTTTTATTTACCTGCTCAATTCTTAAATCTGCATCATCAAGAGTTGTGGAACACAATTTAGATAATTTCATGCCCTCTTCAAATAAAGAGACGGAGTCTTCTAAAGTAACTTCATCGGACTCAAGTTTTTCGACAATAGATGTTAGCTTGGTCAAAGCTTGTTCAAAGCTTATTTGTTCCATTATGTTGTCAGCCATGGTTAAATCGTAATATTCGCAAAGTATTATTAAACAATATATTATAACTGATAATTTATGAGTTTAGCTTATAAGTATAGTAATTATTTAACAAAATGGTGAAATATAATTAGTATTATCCCCTCCTGTTTTTTTCGGTTAGAACTATAGGGAAGTCTTCCGTCAGGGAAAACCATGATGTAACGGACATAACCTAAATAAACTTTCTCGCTTTGAAATACTGTTTTTTATGAGTGGGACCAGTACAACAAAATAAAGAAAAAAGAGCGCCTAAAATTAGTTGATCACTCATTTTAAATAAAAGAGTAGTGTAAAGTAATAAAATTGTTATTTTATAGAAGGAACTTTTAAATAAGTTCATATTAGCACATACCTGCACGATTCGTTGTCATTATTTCGAATCGTTCTGCAAGTATTTTGAGCTGTTTTAAAGAAAAACTAATTTTTAGAGCTGATATTTTGTTTCATATTGTACATTTTTTAAAGGATATAAAAGAAACGGGGGCCATTATGCCCAGTTCCAGGTATTTGGCGAAAGGTATGATCAAGGTACTTGAAAATAACCTGACCTTATCAGAGCGTAAACCGTTGAAGGTACTTGAACTGGGTGCAGGTACAGGTGCTTTTACCGGACATATCCTGAAGCAACTCAGGGCGGATGATCATATGGATGTTATTGAAATCAATGAGCATTTTTACAATATGATAAAAAAAAATCACCAGGCAGATAACCTGCATATTCACCACTGTGATTTTCTGAAGTTTAACAGTATTCACAAGTACGATTATATTTTCTCGAGCATCCCTTACGAGCAACTTCCGCCCGAAATCAGCAAGCAGATTTGGAAGCGTAAGCTCAGCCTATGCCTGGACGGCAGCTATATAAGCTACTATAAATACGTCAATTATAAACAATTTCGTTGTAAGTTTGAGAAAGAAGTGGTCCATAAATACAAAAATGACAAGAAAATAGTATTTCGTAATGTACCGCCTGCCCAAGTGTTCACTCTTCAAATCAATAACCTCGAGAGCGAAGACTTCAAGTACCTGCATGAAGTAGCCTGATTGCAGCGCACAACCCACAAAAGCGAAGCGTACAAATTACCCATTCACCAATACCTATAACTGAAAAACCACGTCTCCATTTTCTTTGATCCAGGCTTCAGCCTCTTTCCTGCGAGGGAAATGCCTGTCAACCAGCTCCCAAAAAGCCTTGCTGTGGTTAAAATGAATCGTATGGCATAGCTCGTGGACAAAAAGATAGTCCCAGACCCAATAGGGACATTTTATCAACCTCCAGTTAAAAGATAAGTTCCCCTTGCCGGAACAGGTTCCCCATTTCGTTTTCTGAGAACGGATAAATACACGGTTATACCGGAAAGGAAGAGTGGGGGCAAATTCTGCAAAACGGGATAGTATTTCAGGTTTAGCCCTTTGCTTGAGGTAATGGTCCAAAAGGTCAGCATCGGGATAATCATCTATATTGTCGGGCGGAGTAAACCAAAGAATACCATCACGCTGCTGTAGCAGCCAACCTTTACCCGCTGCTTTATTTGCGCTGCGTTGAACCGGAAGCCACTCTCCATGCAACATTAAGTGATGTCGGTATTTTTCCCGGTATCGCTCTATAGTTTTTGTATGGGAAGATTGCTTGTTGAGTACCTTTTCAACCCATTCCAGATTTTGATTAAGAAACGCTCTCATCGATTTTTCCCCGCAGGTTAATGGACCTGAAACGGTAACGAGGTTGTTCTTGACGCGGATCCGCATATTCCTTTGTCTGGATCGCTTTACGAACTCGATTTTGAAATCTTCAAATAGGGTTTGCTGGTATTTATCGCTCATAGAGTTGTATCAGAATTCCCGGCGTAATAGGCTTTTAGCACTGTCAACATAGCCAAAATCGAGATCTGATGCGGCAACTTTTTTTAGAAAATACTCGGCTGTTTTACGCTCACCCCAAGCTAAATATATATTCCCGATATAGTAAGAAGCCCTTATGAAATTTTGTCTTTCTCCTTCAGGTTTCATCGTCTCACCGGTGCGATAAGCGATTAACAGGTCCTCCAAAGCCTGATCTTCCCTCCCCTGAAGTTTCAAAATCCTGCCTCTGAGCAAATGCAGCTCTTCTTTCAGGGCGAGATCGGGGGCGGAGTTCTTATCATCCCACTTGTTCAGAGTCTGGTTAATTAACTTCATTGCCGCTCTTCGGTTGTTATTATTGTCGTATGAGCGGATAAGCAGCCTATGGTAATAGCCATTATTGGGGTAACGCCGGGTAAGCTCTTGTAGGTAATCCAATGCATCGGTGAAGTTCTGCTCGTAATGCAGGTAGATGTGCCCGAGGAAGAAAGTGGCTTCCGGGACCAAAAAAGTACTGTTGTCGGCGGCGATATTAAGTCGCTCGAGCCCATCTCCTCTGTCGCCTCGCGGCAGCATCCATGCAAATGGCCGGATGATAGGGTAATGCTCTCTTAAAAAAGCTGAGAAGTATTGGGATATCCCCAACCCAAACTGAATATCCCCCAGGTCTGGCAGCATGTTTTCAATGTCAGAAACATATCCCATGGCCGTTCTGGCGTCACGGATACTTCTATACCACGAACCCCGGTTGGACAAGTGCCGGGCCGAAAAACCGTAGCTCATGGATTTGACAATTAAGGCGTCAATATCTTTTTGTTTTTGCAGCCGCTCTTTTGAAATCCGTTTTGCTTCGTCGAGAGCATCGTAAAAGGCTTTGTCATGTTCGGTGTTTTCAATATCGGGCAATATCTTCCACCAAATCTCCAAAGCCGACCAGAAAGCCCATACCGGATGATCGGGGTGATCATCACGCCAGGGCTGCATAATCTTCAGTGACGCCTCGTAGTTTAGGTTGTAAACCGAGTCGACAGCCTGTTGCGCATCGTCTATGAAGGCCTCGTTGAGTAACAGGCTTTCCTGGGCCGGGGAGGCCGTTGGAAGCAACATTAAAAAAATAGCAAAGCGGAGGATTTTCATAAGGGTTTCAACGGAGCATGTAGAAAATACTTGCTGGGTACTCCGGGATATTTATTCCACCAATCGAGGCTGTATAAAAAGTCCATTAAATAGAAATGATGCTTTACTTATTAAGGTTGGAATGGCATTCAAAATTTAGGACTTATATTTGCAATTCACGGCCCCAAATAACCAACAAAAGCAATAACTTGCCGTCATTGCGAGCGGAACCCATTAATAAATGACAAGTAGTGGGCCTGACCGCGACGAAGCAATCTGTACGGCCTACCATAGCTCTGGCCAGGATAGGCCCGGCAGAGGCATCCGGGCGTTGAATACGGTAGAGGGTGGACTCGTGCAGATTGCTTCGCCTGTGGGTTCGCTTCGCTCACGCCACAGGCTACCAATGACAGTAACTTGTGATATTATTGAATATAAATATAAAAACTTATTTCACTCAGGCTAATTTATTTAGGTGATAAAATTACATCAATACCTTTTGGTACAGCCCCGAAAGAACAACGCCCGGGACGTTCATACTAATAAGTAAGGCACAAGGGGTATGCAGTCACTCGGCACGCTTTCCTGGTTTCCAGTAATGCCTTTGTGTATTCCCGGGCCTGCCGGGTGCAATCCCGGCAAGCGCAGACGCTTGCCGCAGCGGAAGGTGGCCGGCATAAACTTTTGACAGTTCCTGACTTACCTGCTCTCCATGAACTCCCTAAACTTAGCCAGTGCTTTACCCCTATGGCTGATCTTGTTCTTTTCTTCAGCCCCCATTTCAGCAAAAGTAATGTCATAACCTTCCGGAATAAAAACAGGATCGTATCCGAACCCCGAGCTTCCCCTCCGGGAATTAGCAATATGTCCTTCGCACACGCCTTCGAAACAACGAGCCCCGTTTTGGTCCATATAAGCCAATACGCATTTGAAACGGGCTTTCCTGCTTTCAGCACTTTGATACGCATTTAATTCACGAAGAAGCTTTCCCACGTTTTGTGCATCGCTAGCGTCTGGCCCGGCATAACGTGCAGAATACACGCCCGGCTGCAAATTAAGCGCGTCCACTTCCAGGCCCGAATCGTCAGCCAGGGAAGACCCTTCGGTGATCCGGAACGTTTCCCGGGCCTTGATCAGGGCATTTTCTTTCATGGTTGCTCCCGTTTCCCGGATATCGGTCAACTCAGGGTAATCGAAGGCTGAACGAAGTTCGATATCCAGCGACTCCAGTAACTGCCGCATTTCGGCAATTTTACCTTTGTTTTTCGATGCTAAGACCATGATAGAAAGTAAAGTTTACAAGCTGAACGGTATGAATTTAATACACCCTCATCATCCCGCTTCTTAATAAATCGCAGGTATTACGCTCATTTCCCTGAATTCGTCATAACGCTCGTTGATCTTGTCAAGGGAAAGTTCTCTCAGTCGTTCGGTACCGAACTTCTCAACGCAGAAACTGGCCATCACCGATCCCATCACCACGGCGCGGCGTATATTCTCTTCGGAAAGATCATCGGTGCGGGACAGCCACCCGGTAAAACCACCCATGAAGGAATCTCCGGCACCTGTGGGATCAAATACTTGTTCCATTGGGTAAGCCGGTGCTGAAAACACACCCGAATCGCTGTATAGTTGAGCTCCATGCTCCCCTTTTTTGATGATCAGGATCTTAGGGCCCATAGCACGTATCTTATCCGCACAATTAATCAGAGTGATTTCTCCGGAAAGCTCGCGTGCCTCTTCATCGTTGACGATCAAAACATCAACCTGGCTGATGGCTTCAACAAGCTTTTCTCGGGTCCCGGAAATCCAAAAGTTCATGGTATCGAGGATAGTCAATTCCGGTGATGCAACCTGCTTGAGCACCTTGCTTTGCAGGCTGGGCTCAATATTGCCCAAACATACATACCGGCTGTCTTTATAAGAATCAGGTATAACAGGGTCAAATTTCTCAAGAACGTTCAGCTGGGTATCCAGCGTGTCGCGAAAGTTCATGTCCTGATGATATTTTCCTTTCCAGAAAAATGTTTTTTCGTTCTCGTCTACTTTAAAGCCTTCAAGATCGATGCGGTGATGTTTGAGGAGTTCGATATCTTCATCCTTGAAATCCTTGCCCACAGTGCCAACCAGCCTAATAGGTGATGCTAAATAGCTGGATGCCAATGAAATATAGGTAGCCGAACCGCCGAGGGTCCTGTCTGTTTTTCCCAATGGGGTTTCAATGCCATCATATGCAACCGAACCTACAACCAATACACTCATTTTGTTCTCTTTTTTTATGTGATGTAAAATTTTATGTCAAACTAAAATAATTCAGGTGAAAGGTAAGCAACACTTCAAAGATAAACCAATGAGGAGAAAGGGGCCCGATTCAAAAAAATGGACTTCCCATTAAAGGTAATTAAACAACTCTTGATGTGATTTTATACCTTTCAAACCAAACTTTTATCCAGACAATCTTTTGATGCACCCGTTTCTGAAATTTCTTAACACTAGATTAAAAGACTCCTTGCCGGGCGTTGAAGCACAAAAAATCATGGCCCCGGTGCCTGACCGTGAAAAGCATCCTGAAGTTTCCGTTCCAGTAGACGCTTCTCAAAATTCCGTATTGATTTTATTTTCCTATGGCAAAGCCGGGAACCTTGAAATTCTGTATACCCTGCGAAGCAAAAAGCTGATCAATCATAAAGGGCAAATCAGCTTCCCGGGTGGACGCACTGAAGAAGGTGAAAACCCGGTGGAAACCGCCCTTCGGGAAACCCATGAAGAAGTAGGGATTGAACCAAGAGAGGTTAAGATATTGGGTTCTTTATCTTCCTTATATGTTCCGCCTTCAAATAACATCATCAATCCGGTAGTGGGATTTATTGATACTTTGCCGGAGCTTCGCCTTCAAGAGTCAGAGGTTTCCGAAGCATTCACCATCACCCTTGACGAACTTCTCTCCGAATCAAAAAGGCAAAAAGAGATCTGGCTGCTTCGCGGGCAAAACTTTAATGTTCCTTACTGGAACGTGCATTCGACACCATTATGGGGCGCCACGGCTATGATTACCAGTGAAGCAGTAGAGCTTTACCGAAAATATTTAGGTTCTTTTCACATATAAAAAAGGCAAACGGAGGAGGAGAGATGCACCGGCAGGTCAAAATCACCAAAACCAAGGGTCACCTTTAATCAGCATTTGGCAGCCAGTAAACCTTCAAAAAGCCATACAGGAATAAGGTATACCGGCCGCAGGCAATTCTCAACTAAAGATCATCTCTCCACCCAGGCTTGCTTTGGGCTTACATTTGCCCGGTATTCTGTAGAAACTATGGAGAAATACAAAGCCTGAACAGGCAGTGGATAGGCAAAAAGCTGGAGAGATTTGGCAAGGGTTGGTAGAGTACTTAATAAGGGTCGATGAAATCACGTTTGTTGGTCTATTCAGGAATAATGGTTTAATCCACCCGTAGAGACGTAAGATCTTGCGTCTCTACAATGTGCACCCGCATTGCAAAATGGCACCCACCAACAGGTATGAACCATTCACGTATCTCGACGTGCCTGAGATTTTTTTATAGTTCCTTTAAACCAGGATTCTTGCCGGGCAATAGAAGCGCTGAGATTGAGTTGTTGAAACAGTAAAGTTTAGAGTTGGTTTAAAGAATGCGGGAAATCATTATTCAAATTCTACAAGAGAAGTTCGTTTTACAGCCTCAAGTTTTTTTGCTAAACCCTAAACTTATACTTAACTTACCTGACTTTGCAAATAGCGTGTTACATAAATAATGTTTGAAGATCTATCAACCAAATTAGAATCGGCCGTACAATCCCTTAAAGGGCAGGGGAGGATCACGGATGTTAACATCGCCGAGACCATGCGGGAGATACGCCGGGCCCTGTTGGATGCTGATGTTAACTATGATGTAGCAAAAAGCTTTACCGCCCGCGTTAAAGATGAAGTAATGGGCTCGGACGTGCTTCGCAGTGTCAAGCCCGGCGAGCAGTTCACCAAGATCGTCTTTGACAACCTGGTCGACCTTCTCGGTAATGAAAAAAAAGATATTGCCTTTGCGAGCACACCTCCAACCGTAATATTGATTGCAGGATTACAGGGTTCGGGTAAAACGACCTTTTCCGCCAAACTGGCTAAGATGCTCAAGGGCCAGGGCCGTAACCCCATGCTTGGGGCAGCCGATGTTTATCGACCCGCCGCTGTTGAGCAGCTTAAAACTCTGGGCACCCAAATTGATGTTCCTGTTCATTCCATCGATAAACAAGATGCCGTTCGGGCAGCCAAAGAAACCGTTCGTGAAGCAAAGAAAAACGCCTGCGATGTAGTCATCATCGATACCGCTGGACGCATGCATGTGGACCAGGATATGATGGCCGAGGTTTCGGAAATCAAAAAGGCGCTGAAGCCGAGTGAGATCCTGTTTGTGGTAGACTCCATGACCGGCCAGGATGCTGTTAACACCGCCAAAGAATTCAACACCACTATTAATTTTGACGGCGTAGTACTCACCAAACTTGACGGTGATACACGTGGCGGCGCGGCTTTATCCATCAAAAACGTAGTTGAGAAGCCCATAAAGTTTATCAGTACGGGTGAAAAGATGGATACGATCTCCGCTTTTTATCCCGACAGAATGGCCCAGCGAATTCTCGGGATGGGCGATGTTGTTTCCCTGGTGGAAAAAGCCCAGGAGCAGTTTGACGAGGATTCGGCTAAAAAGCTTAAGAGAAAAATATCTTCCGATTCATTCAACCTGGAAGATTTTTACGAACAGCTTCAATCCATAAAAAAGATGGGTTCTATGACAGACCTTATGGGTATGATCCCCGGCATGAACAAAGGGGCCATGAAGGATGTTGAGATTGATGACGATACACTGAAACCTGTGGAGTCTATCATCAACTCCATGACGGTAGAAGAACGCCGCAACCCGGGCTTACTTAATGGAAGTAGGCGTAAGCGAATAGCCATGGGCGCGGGCAAGTCTGTTAAAGATGTCAATGCTTTGCTTAAGCAGTTTAACCAGATGAAAAAAATGATGAAGTCCATGCAAAAAGGCAATAAACTGCAACAGCTGATGCAGGGTTTTCAGGACCAGCCTAACATGGGCGGTAAATTTAATTAACAAAACAACGTATTTAGGAGAAAAACTTGGTTAGAATCAGATTACAACGGCATGGCAGAAAAAAGCTGCCTTATTATCATATCGTAGCTGCGGATGGCCGCGAAGCGCGTGACGGAAGGATCATCGAAGATTTGGGGCGTTTCAGCCCTACACAAGAACCAGCGATGGTCAAGATTAAAACCGACCGTGTAGTCCATTGGATCAAAACCGGTGCGCAACCATCCGATACCGTTCGAAATTTGTTGAAAAAAGAAGGCATTTATTACCGCCTTCACCTTCAGCGTTGGGGAAAATCTGAAGAAGAGATTGAAAAAACCCTCAGCGAATGGCAGGAAGACAAAGGTAAAGGGACAGAGCTAAGTAAAAGCGACCAGAAGAAAGCACGCCTGAAAGCTGAAGATGAGGTCCAGAAAAAGCGGGAGGAAGAAGCCCGAAAAGCCGCTGAGAAAAAAGCTGCCGAACAAGCCGAAGCTAAAGAGAAAGAAGCTAAAGAAGCTGCCGAAGCAGAAAAAGCTAAGGAAGAAGCTGCCGCTGCCGAAGAAAAATCAGCGGCCGAAGCTAGTAAAGCTAATGCCAAGCCTGCAGGTGATGTTTCAACAGCTGATGAAGGTGTAGCCGCAAAGGATAAAAAAGAGCCGGTGCCGACCGAAGAGCAAGAAAAAATGGCTGAAGGAAAAGCGGCTGAAAAAGTGGAGAACGTAACAAAAGCCAAGGCCGCATCGGAAAAAGTAGTTACGGAAGAAGCCGCAGCTAAAGAAGAAAAGCAAAAAGAAGCTAAGGCAAAAAAACCGACTGAAGAAAAACCCGCTGAAAAAAAAGCAGCAAAAGGCGAGGCATCTGAAGGTGAAGATAAAGGTGCTAAAGCTGCGGATAAAAAAACTGAAGACAAGAAATAAAGTATTCAGGCCAAACCATGCGGGCTGACAATAATTTCATTTTTATTGGAAAGATTGTAAAAGCGCATGGCACGAAAGGTGAAGTCGTAATAGCCCTTGGGCAACCCGATTTAGCTGGTCCTGAACTTGAAACATTGTTTGTTAAAAATTTCGCAGGTGATTTACTTCCTTATAAAGTTGAAGAAGCCGTACTGAGGGAAAAGTCATCGCGATACTCGTTCTTTGTAAAATTTGCTCGTATTGACAGTCGCACGGAATCTGAAGAAGTTGTGGGCTCTGAAGTCTACAAATTTGACGATGCTGTTGTAATGCCGGAGAAAGAAACAGGACCAGCATCATTAATTGGCTGTGATGTTTTTGATGAACAGGGCACCGCTATCGGTAAGGTGGTCGATGAAATGCATACTCAAGCTCACCCTCTGGTCGAAATTGATTATGGTGCCGGGAGCCTGATGCTTCCTTATGTGGATGAGTACATTGTCGATTACAGGCCTGAGGATAAAAGGGTGATCGTAAAAAACCTGGATCGCTTTATAGAATAACATGATGCGTATAGATATCATATCGGCCGTACCTGATTTGTTGAAGAGTCCCTTGAACTACAGTATTATAAAAAATGCGGGTGATAAGGGGCTGGTTGAAATTTTTGTTCATGACCTCAGGGATTACACCGTAGACAAGCATCGCAGGATTGATGATTATCCATATGGCGGCGGTGCGGGGATGGTTTTAACAGCGCAACCGATCTTCTCTTGCATTGAAGCATTGAAAGAGGAAAGGGATTATGATGAGATTGTTTTCACTACGCCGGATGCCCCTGTTTTCGATCAGCAGGAGGCGAACCGTTTGTCACTTAAAGGGAATATCATTTTTTTGTGCGGTCATTATAAAGGAATCGATGAACGCGTAAGGCAGGGCCTGGTCACTAAAGAGATTAGTATTGGAGATTATGTTCTTTCCGGTGGTGAATTGCCGGCGCTCGTGATTACAGACGCCATCGTGCGCCTGCTCCCAGGTGTATTGGGTGATGCTGAAAGCGCGTTAGATGATTCATTTCAGCATGATTTATTGACGAGTCCGCTTTATACGCGACCAGCGAAGTTTAAAGGAATGAAGGTCCCGGAGGTGTTGCAGTCCGGTGATCATAAGAAAATAGTAGAATGGCAGCAAAAGCAGGCGGAGATTAAGACAAAGCAGCACAGGCCAGACCTGTACAAAAGATTTATTAACGATTAATATTAGCGGTTAAAACAAATAAAGGAAGGGAAATAATCATGGATAAGCTAAAGCTTGTAGAACAAACCCAGGTTAACGATGGGGTAACTCAATTCGAATCAGGTGATACCGTCAACGTTCACTACCGTGTGCGTGAAGGTGACAAAGAAAGAATTCAGCAATACGAAGGTCTGGTAATTTCCATGCGAGGTTCCGGAGCCAACAGAACATTTACCGTGCGTAAAATTTCCAATAACGTTGGTGTTGAGCGTATCTTCCCGATGTATTCTCCTTTTATCGCTAAAATTGATATTAAGAGGCGCAACAAGGTTCGTCGTGCCAAGCTTTATTACATTCGTGAACTCAAAGGTAAGGCTGCCAAACTACGTGAGCGTACGAGCTGAATGCAGTGATCAATCAGCAGTGTTCACTTATCAGTTACAACTGATAAGATTTAAAAAAAGGAGCCATCCGCAAGGGTGCCTCCTTTTTTTCTTTGGTGTCGCCTCATCCTTGACTGGTGAGAGGTTATTTATATAGAATATCAATCTTTTCGGTAGGATCTTCAGCCATGTTCCGAATGGAGATTTGCTGGGCCATCCCATTGGCAATTTCTGATAATGCCATTGATGCCGGAGAGCTTTCATCCTCAATTACAATGGGCTTGCCATAATCTCCGCCTTCACGGACGGCTTGTTCAATGGGCACTTCACCCAGAAAAGGGACATCAAGTTTGGACGCCAGATTGCGGGCGCCATCTTTACCGAAGATGTGATATTTCTCATCAGGATGTTTGGGAGGTGTGAAGTAGGCCATGTTTTCAACCATTCCCAGAACAGGAACCTTCACTTTATTAAACATCGCCACACCTTTACGTGCATCATCCAAGGCAACATCCTGTGGAGTTGAGACAATTATTGAGCCGGTCAAGGGCACTGTTTGAACAATGGTGAGCTGAATATCACCAGTGCCGGGAGGCAGGTCGAGAATCAGGTAGTCAAGTTCGCCCCACTCGGTTTCGCTGAGGAATTGTTTTACGGCACTGGAAACCATGGGTCCGCGCCAAACTACAGCCTGATCTTCATCCACAAGGAAGCCCATGGAAAGAAGTTTAACTCCATACTTCTCCAGAGGGACCAGTTTGCGTTTTGTATTAATGTTCGGACGCTCGTGCAGGTCGAACATAGTTGGTATACTCGGACCGTAAATATCGGTATCGACCAAGCCAACTTTAGCGCCTGTTTTTGCTAATGCACAAGCAAGGTTTACGGATACAGTAGATTTGCCGACCCCGCCTTTACCAGAGGCTACGGCGATAATATTTTTAACGTCTTTAAGAAGGTCTTGATCACCCTGACCATCAACACGGTTGGTCGAAACTTTAGAGCTCATATTCGGAAATACCTCGGCTTCCTCATCGACCAGATGCTTTATGGCGTTGATGCAGGCGCGTTCAATTTCGGCTTTCATGGGGCAGGCAGGGGTGGTTAGATTCACAGTAAAGGAAACCTTTTTACCTTCTATAGTTATACCCTCAATCATATTTAATGTAACGAGGTCTTTCCCGAGGTCGGGGTCAATAACATTGGATAAGGCTTCTGTTACTTGTGCTTCGGTAATAGACATAAAGTATTCTTCTTTAAAAAATTAAGATGTTAAATTCAGTTTAAGAACAAAATTAGTGTATAAACGATTCCCTATTGATGATGGTATCGCGCTTGATTTTACAACTTAAGCATATAACCAACGCCATGCAGTGTTACCAGATATCGTGGATCGTCAGGTTGTATTTCTATTTTGGTCCTTAATTTGGAGATATGCACATCGACTGTTCGGGTATTTGTGCTGTGCTCGTAACGCCAAACATTTTGAAGCAGGGAATCCCGTGAAACGGGTTCGTTAAGATGGTTGAGCAAGAACTGTATCAACTCAACTTCCCGGGTGGTAAGATCAATATTCCCATCAGGACGTTCAACAACTGATTTACTGAGTTTCACTTTGACATCACCAAGGTCAACATCATCATTGTTATTGGTCATGGTGTAAGCATTCGATCGGCGAAGCCGGGCGTGGATGCGAGCTAGCAGTTCTTTGACACCAAAAGGCTTGGTTATATAATCATCTGCGCCGATATTAAGTCCGGTAACTTTATCTATTTCCTGATCGCGAGCCGTCAGGATAATAATAGGAAACGCGAGATTTTTACCCCGTATCGCTTTACATACATCAAAGCCGCTCATTCCTGGTAACATAATGTCAAGGATCATCAAATCAGGAACACTAGTATTCAGAATTTCCATAGCATCCTGACCGTTTTCAGCAACAGTAACTACATATTTTTCGTTTTCAAGTGTATCTCTGAGGGTAAAAATCAGACTGGGTTCATCCTCAACTATAAGGATTCGTTTTTTATTTGGTGATGTATTCCGCAGCTGTTCGATCTCGTTTGTCATTTTTTGTTGAGATTTCATGTTTGATATGCACCGGAAAGTGTAAAGAAAATGTAGATCCTTTACAGTGGGTGCTTTTTAGGGTAATTTTACCGCCGTTTAAAATAGTAAGGTTTCGTACGATTGATAGTCCTAATCCGTGTCCTTTTGTTTTTGCGGTAAGGGTGTCTTCAACCCGGTAGAATTTTTCAAAAATACGTTTTTGATCCTTACGAGGAATTCCCGCGCCTTTATCCTCAATATCGATACGGATATGGTTAATATCATTTTGGTTGACGGATATCTTTAAGAGCTTTTCATCGGAGCTGTATTTTACGGCATTTTCTATAAGGTTTGTCAATATTGTTTTTAAATTGTCCTCGTCTGCAAAGATTACAGGGTCTGACTCGCCTGGTACAAATTGTAAAGTAAATCCTTTTTGCTCCAGGTAGCTGGCGTGACTATCCAGGTAAGACTGTAGAGTTTTATTTAAATGTAGAGGTTCAGCATTTTGTACAAGCTTGCCGGCATCGGCTTTGGCTACATCGAGCATTTTGTCGATCATTTGCCGAAGCCTTACAGCCTCACTAAAGATATGTTCACCATACGAAATAAGACGTTTTTTGTTGTTTACCCGTCCGTCGGCAAGATTTTCACCTGCTGCCTGCATTACAGAAAGAGGGGTTTTTAACTCGTGGGTAACGTTGGCTAAAAACCCAGCCTGGCTAATGGCAAGATTGCGCTCACGTTGTGCCGTTATAAACATAAATACCATAGCACCAATTAGGAACAAAACAGTTGTTCCCATTACGCTGAGACTTGTATAAAATGATGATCGGGATGAAGCTAAAGCAGGATTATGATTTACAGAAGCCTTCAAATTCCAATCGTCCAGTAGATCAGGAAACTGCTGAATTATATCAACATTCGAACGTTCATACTCTTGAGTCAAATCGGTAGCGTATAAAACCTCATCTTTTGTCCAATCATAAAGCCAGACGTTAATCCCCGACTTTTCATCAGCAAAAGCATTTGAAAGCAATGGCCCAAGATAGTTATTTATTAAAAAATCAGTTTTAATTACGAAATTCAAATAGCCGACGATGGTATGGTCGCCAGGGTTGATAAGAGCAATTGTCATACTTCGATGGGTATCGAATAATACTCTGGTTTTCCAGCGGTAATTATCTATAAGGGCCAGCATCCTGATGCGGGCCATGTACAGGCCATCACTGGCAATATCGGGGTACTCATTAACCCATTCAAGTTGATTAGTAACGGGGTTAAAACGTTGAAGCCTGCCATCACCGTCACATGCATTGCAATCAGGCCCGGAAAAATATATTTCAGTAAAAATGGGATCAACGGCAGCTATTCCCAGCATTTCCAGAAATTCATCAGGAGTATCTTCATCATTTTCCACGGAAAACTGAATATGTTCCATATTCAGTTTCCATATATTTTTTACTGGCGTTCTGAATCGGCTTCTTACCTGTTCTGAAACTTCAGAAAGTTGGTTTTTTTGATTTTCGATGGAATTGCTTACCGTACTTACGTGCAAAGAATACAAGGAATACACATTCATCCCCGTTAAACTAACAATTGATGTGAGCCCTATGCCTAATAAAATCCATCTAAATGTCAGATAATTCGCCATAATTTGAATGAGATTAAACTTATTAACGGCTTTTTAATATTTTCATTACATAATGTTTTATTATGTAATCGCATTTTTGACAAAGTCACGATTTATATGATTTAAAGATAATTCTAAAGTATTGATTTTTGTAATTAATTATTTGTACTCGTTCAGTGAAAAAAATAATTAAACCTCGCAAGGTTACATAAAATATTGTATATCAGAGTAGCAGAACAGAAAGATATTGCAGAGCTTATCAACATTATAAGCTCGGTATTTAAGGAATTTGATTTCATTTTCGACGTTAATGTCGAGTTACCGGATGTTATTAACTTCAAGGACTTTTACGGGAATTCTGAGCATACCCTATTTGTTATGGAGCACAATAATAACATTGTGGGCTGCGGTGCTTTAAGATTAGATAAAACCGGGGGTATTATTACCCGTGTTTATCTAAAAAGGAAGTTTAGAGGACAAGGCTTAGGTAAGAGGCTGGTCAATCATCTTATAGATTTTGCACAAGAATCTGGGGCAAAGCACCTTAGTTTATGGACAGATACCCGTTTCACCATTGCTCATAACTTGTATTCTTCGCTGGGATTTTCAAGAACAAAAAAGCAAAGGCCCTTAAACGATGTGAACGAAAGTTATGAGATCTACTTTGAAATGAATTTATATAAAACAAGAATGCATAACTAAAGGCTATGGTAGTTATTATAGGGTCAGGCCCCATTGGGCTTGCTTGCGGTATAGAACTTAAAAAGCAGAATATCCCGTTCATGATTATTGAAAAAGGATGTTTGGCTAATTCAATTTATAATTATCCGATAAATATGACCTTTTTTTCAACCTCAGAACGACTTGAGATTGGCGGTATCCCTTTTATTTCTCATGGGGTGAAACCAACGCGGAGGGAAGCATTGGAATATTACCGCCGGGTTACTCAAAGCTATAAATTGCCCGTCCGGCTTTATGAAAAGGTGGAATCAATAGAACTAAAAAAGAGTTCTTTTTTAGTTAAAACGGACAAGGAAAATTATAAGGCCACTGAAGTAGTAATTGCTACAGGGTTTTATGATAAAATTCGTAAACTCAATGTACCCGGGGAAAATTTACCTAAAGTAAAACATTACTATGACGAGCCACATCCTTATTTTGGACAGAAAGTTTTGGTCATAGGTGGCGGTAATTCCGGTGTAGATGTAGCTCTGGAAACATATCGGTGCGGTTCGGATGTGACCATGGTGGTTAAAAACCCTGAACTTAAACCGGGGGTGAAATACTGGGTGAAGCCTGATATAGAGAATCGTATCCATGAAGGAGAGATTAAAGGATATTTCAATACTGAAGTGGTGGAGATCACGCAAAAGGAAGTAATCCTTCAAACCCCCGAGGGTGAGAATATCATTGAGAATGATTTTGTTCTTGCCATGACCGGTTATCAGCCTGACTTTTCTTTATTAGATGACATTGGATTGGAATACGAGAAGGATGAATATCAAACCCCGGTGATTCACTCTGAAACACAGGAATCCAGTATTTCTGGCGTTTATCTTGCAGGCGTACTTTGTGGGGGATTAAATACCAGCCGCTGGTTTATTGAAAATACCCGCGTTCATGGTGAAACTATTGCCAATAGTATTATGCTGGGGCGGGAAAAGCTTACCGTCTAAATTTACGATAAAAAAAGAGGGTAAGCTACCTACATCGCACCGCTACGACCTCCTACCACTGCTACCTTCCGGTCCTGATGGATTCAGAGGGAGCTGGTCGTGCAGGACTTACCCCCTAAATAAGAAATAGAATACAAAAATAGAGCTAAATAAACTGCTTTGCAATGAAAAAGATCACTTGCTTTGCATTTTATAGCTACCGTCCCAATATGTACCACGTGGTTTAAAACTTCATTTGTCACAATGAGTCAGTAATACTACGGACGAACTTCTCTTTATTAACGTGTTGGTTGGGCTTTAAAATTAAATATTTGGTCAGCGAAAATCTAAAAAAATAGTTGTCTATAAATATCCCCGGAGAAACATAAACGACTGGATTCTTAATCTATAAGCCCAGTCGTTTATGCTTACCACGGGGAGGGGGCATACTTATTTCTTTGTGAAAACTAACATACCCCATTTGAGATAGTTTTTCTCACCTTTATCAACCCAATGTGTAAGACCTTCAATCATACGGTCGACATAATCTGCCCCGCAGATTTTAATGATTTCATCATATCTGCCTTCAAGCTCTTTTTTAACGCGGCCATAATGATTGATCAATTGATAAGTGTGATCTTCGATGGCAACTTCCTCAAATCCATACTTGGTGGCCATATTGCTGTAGAAGTCAATGGATCCCATTGTTTCTAAATGGATCCTATCGAGGACAGGCTTGAGTTCTTTTTTGGGAACATCTTTAACCTGCATAGGGTCTGTGAAGATAAATGTCCCACCGCTCTTCAACAGGCGGCTTGCTTCAATTACTACTTTTTCACGGTCACCACTATGTAGGAAAGAGTCTTGTGACCATATGACATCAAAGGAGTTCTCGCTATAGGGTACATTCTCAAAATTACCGTCAACTACGTCGATAAGATGACCCAGGTTTGCTTTCCGGTTACGTTGATTTTGTAATTCGCTGAGGTTCAATGCAACCACTTTACATCCGTAGGTTCTTGCCAAGTATCGAGCCGATCCACCATAACCTGCTCCAAGGTCAAGTATCCTTGTTTGATCAGTAATCTCCTGTGGGATGAGCGAAGTCATATGTTCCACAGTTCGCCTGCTGGCGTCAAAGATAGATTCTTCATCATCCTGATACAGCCCGATGTGAATATCCTCGCCCCCCCATACATTAAAGTAAAAGCGATCTGCTGCCTCACTGTCATAATAGCTCTTTGTTGTTTCTACGGCTTCGGAAAACTCAGGTGTTTTGCTTTCTTTAATGGCACCGTCAACTATAAACGATTTTTTGTATTTCTTTTCCGCCACATGGATATAAAAATCAGGATCATCAACCATATCGGTTTCCTGGAAATCCGCATAGGTCTTTACCGTTTGAAACCCGACTTCTTTAAGCAGGCGAACCATGTAATCTTTACGCAGGGGATACATGTTAAGATGATATACGGAATTGTCGGGAAATTCATATCGGAAGCGTGCAAGGCCCGGATCAATATGTTCGGGTTCTGCTTTCACATCTTTACCACAGTAGTAATAGGAATGCTTAGATGAATAGCCGTTATCCAGAATAGAGTCATAGTTGCGGTGATCAATAATCAGAACACCATCATGGCGGAGTGCTGAATAAAATTCGGCCAATGCTTTTCTTCGGTCGTGTTCCGAAAAAAGGTGGGTCAATGAATTAGCCAGGCAGATCACTGAATCGAAACGCCCGTTAATATCCTGGTTGAGCCAGCGCCAGTCGGCCTGAATGGTCCGGAGGATGTAACCATAATCACGGCCATTGGCAAAAGCTTTGGCCAGCATTTCTGGGCTGCCATCGGCGCTCACTACGTCGAAACCGGCTCTTAACAGGCGAACACTATGAAAACCAGTACCTGTTGCTACATCAAGAATTTTCTTTAAGTTCCTTTTCTCGAGTTCCCGAATGAAAAAATCGCCTTCGGTCTTTTCTCTTGCTTCCCAGTTAATTAATTCATCCCATTTGTCTACGAAATTTTCGATGTATTCCAACTGGTAGTGTTCAGATTCTCGTAATTCGACAGGGTCTTTTCCAAAATCCTGTACATCTTTTTTTGATAATTCCATTAATGTAGTCCCGCATAATTTTAATTAAAGTTCCTAGGTTAAGATAAAAAGCTAGCTGCCAAACTCAAGGGTAGATAAGCCTTTTTATATTGCACCCGATTGCATCCGGTCTTTAAATGAACAGAATGGTGTTAGATCAATTCAGCCTTGCCAAAATCACAGATGGTCTCTGGGTACTTTTTCGTGCCAGTTCTTAGAAAAAACCCTCTCATTACCTTCAAAGGCATCCAGTGTAGCATGCAAGTAGAAGTATTTTGTATCGGAAGTTAAAATGGTGCTCGTTTTGGTGCGAATATGCCAGTTGCCTCGTTGTAAGGTTTTTTTCCCAACCGTTTCAGCTTTGACTGTATTGACGGAGTCATCCCGTATGGTGTACGTCTCCCTGACGTAGTCATCAATTTCAAGGTTAATATCATTTATATAATACTTCCCTTCGTCTTTAATAACATCCATTGTGGATTCGTTGATGATTAAATCCCTGATGACATTCCATCTAACGTCTGGCGCTTGCATAATCCCTATTTTCGAAGTTGCTTCAGCTCCTTCAGGGGGATGAAAACTTACATGTTCGTCACCGGCTTCTGATAGTACAGGCAAGGTTACAGAACTTTCCTCACCATAAACCTTCAACATAACCAATTCAGGAGATGGCCAGGCTATCGGGAAGTATGATGTAGAAATAGATACACGAATTCGGTGTCCGGCGGGGAAAATATGAGCTATTTCATTTAAGTGGACATCAATTTTATATTTTTTGCCAGGTATTAATTTCTCCGGGAACTCGTCGCTATTACGATGTGTCAAATTTAAGATGCCATAAGTTACGCGAGTAGCCTTAGCGTCCAGGCGCACATCAGATAATCTCACTCCAACCATAGCCACCGGACGGTCCACCTCAATGAGTAAATCAACAACCGGCATGCCGATTATTTCCAGGTCTTCTTTTAGAGGTTCACTGGTAAATACCAATGCTCCGCCGTCTTCCTCCCTCTGGTCAGCCGGTAAATCCGGTGCCGCTGAATAAGAGCACCATTTACCGGCGAACATACCCAGGTTCACGGGCGACTGAATATATAGCGGGTTAGGTTTTTCTGTACTTTGGGCCTTTATGCTTTTGTCATTTTTTAAGACATACTTTTTGTCTTGCACTTTCTTTGATGGCCATTCTTTGAGCCCGAGCCAGTAACCCGGTCGTTCTTCATAACTTGTGTATGGCGGGACAGATTCCTGCACCCAGGCTTTCAGCATTGGTTCCTTATCAATTCCGGTGTCTTTGTTTTTCAACCATTGGTCCCACCAACGTTCGCATTCCTGGAGAAACCCTATTGCCGGGCCAGGTATTCCATCGTGTGGATAACGGTGGCTCCACGGGCCGACCAAGCCCATACGCGGTACTTTTAGATGCTGCAACAGTCTAAAGACAGAATTTGAATACCCGTCTGCCCAGCCGCTTACGGCCATTACCGGACATTGAATGTCCTCATAGTTTTCACAGACCGATCCATGCTTCCAGAAGTCATCACGTCGCTGATGCTGAAGCCAGTTCTTCACCCAGAGGCCTGTTTTATCCAGCCTTTCCATCCACATGGATCTCCACTTATCGCCCACAATTTCTGGATCGGGAGGCAAGGAGAGGCGATCGAACATAACCGATGCCCATGAAAGATTATCTCCGAGCAAGCATCCACCCATGTAATGGACATCATCCGCATACCGGTCATCCGTTGAGCAGACGGATATAACGGCTTTTAAGGCTTTGGGCCGGCGGGCTGCAATTTGCAAACCGTTGAAACCACCCCAGGAAATGCCGATCATGCCCACATTCCCGTCACACCAGGATTGGGCGGCCAGCCACTCGATAACCCTTTCACCATCGCTTAACTCCTGATCAAGGTATTCGTCAAACAATATGCCCTCTGAATCGCCACTTCCCCGTATATCTACCCTTGCTCCGGCATACCCATGGCCCGCGAAATAATTATAATTAACTTCATCCCGTACACGCTTGAAGTCTCTTTTCCGGTAGGGTATATATTCGAAAATTACCGGTACGGGGTTTTTATAGGCACTTTCAGGAATCCACAGCCGGGCAGCCAGCTTCACGCCGTCTGGCATGGAAATCCATTGGTTCTCCACATGGTCGATTGGTTCGGGGAAGTCTTTTATATACTGCATAGAAAAATTATGTTTCAACCTTTACATCTGATTCTTCAACGACTATTGCTAACCTTCCAACAATAAGGTCGTATTTTTCAATTAGTTCTTTTTCATTCTGGGCACCTACATATATGTTGGATAATCGGTAACTGTAACTATCCTGTCCGGATAGTTCCGTTAATTTTTGACCTTGCTTACCTTCTATAAAGATCATACAATCAAATTCCTGCTCAATTTCTTTGATTTCTTCTTTTGAAGGCATGTGCTTTATGGTCCCTTCATCAAAGAAAACACGATGATGGATCTTGGCGGCAATATTATATTTGCCGTTTTTCTCCACAGGGTTAGGCTTCAACCCTGTAGCTACTTTTACCATAAACTGATGATTTGAGCGCCCGTACACTTTGAAAAAAGGGTCACTGTGAGATTGTGATATTCGGGTGTTTATTTCCAACAGCCAGATCTGGTCTGTTTTTTCATCGTAATAATATTCAATATTAAAAGTAGAATTATTCAGCTCTATCTGCTTCATAACCTTTTCGGTGATGGAAGCCATTCGTTTTTGAATAGCTTCAGGCAGCCGACTGGGAGTGATATAGGCAAAAAAAGAAGACGTGTTTTCATACAGTACGGAATCAAAAAAACCATGGGTATGCACTTCGCCTTCGTAAATATAACCCTCTACAGTACATTGATATCCCGATATTATACCTTCTGCTATGCAGTTATAACCGTCTACTTTTTTTATTTCATCGGGTAAATCGACGAATGAAAGCAGATAATTAAAAGGCTCGGCAAAGTTAGTGATGCCTTCTCTCATTTTTTTCAGGCTCGAATCCAGGTCTTTTTGGTCCTTAATTTTAAAACCCAATTGTCCGCCATATGATTTTATCGGCTTGAGCCAAAAAGGAGGTTTTAAATCAATATCATCCAGTTTATGATCGATAAAGGGATCTAAAGAAGTAAAAGGAGGGATATTCTCGGGAGTTGCCTTTTTTTGCTCTACCCGGCTCCAGTACTTATGTTCACAGCGCAATCCGCTTCTCAGAGAAGGACCTTTTAATCCATATTCCTCGCACAGGTAATGAGTCAACAACATTACCGGATCAAAAAAGCCGATGATCCCGTCTATAGAACCATCAAAGCTATCCAGCTTTTCCCTGGCCTGCTTGATAAGGTCCTTGTAATCAATAGCTTCTCCTTTAAGGGCCTGCTTTACTTCATCCGCCCGAAAAAGGGGGATGAAATTATACTGCTCGGCATTCTCAATGGATTGAAGCTCTTTTAAGTTATAGTCGTCTAAGCCAACGATAAAAACATTTTTATTAAATTTTTCCATGCCTGATTAACGTTGAAAATCAGGGAAAAGTTAATAGAATGCCTTAATGTAGCTGAACGATGTTGGCTATAAGGGGTTTAACGATTTATTGGACCAGAATTGATTTTACGGATCGTTGAATGGTTTTTTGTTCTCTGATCATCTAATCCCCCAGCTTTTTAATTATTCATCGTTTTCCTTCTGTCCGTTCTCTTACTTCAGCTTTTGAAGAGTGATTTTAAAAACTTCTGGTATTTTTCTGGGTTTTTCTGGATAAACAGGGGGATACCGAATGCGTAATCTACCAATTTATCGGTAAAGTCGTGCCCCATCAGGTTCGCCAGCTTCTTGGCTTTTGAGCTCACGATAATGAGATCAGACTGGTCGTTTATAGCCTGTTCATAAACGGCATCTTCAAATATTCCATCATTTTGTATGGTTAAAATGAAATTTACGTCGGGAGAGATATCATATTTATTGATAAAATTCTCTTTTTTCTTTTCAATCTCCCTGTCCGCAGTTGCTTTTTCTTTGTCAGACAAAACGTAAGGAAAAAACTGAGCACGGTATTTGTAGATGTGCTGGGCAGTTACCGCCCCCCTTTTATCTTTAACGAGCTGCATTGCCGTTTTTACGCCTTTGGCAGACTGTTCAGAAAAATCTATAGGAACAAGTACCTTCTCCAGGCTGTATCTGCAATTCTCAGGTACAAAAAGAATGGAGGCAGGCACATATTTCAGAATTTTTTTGGGAATTACCCCTTCTCCCGCATAACCGATTTTTTTCCCCATCACTAAAAGGTCGGGTCCCAAAGTATTAACCGCATCGATGATTTGTTCTGTGGCCCGGCCTTCCTTTATAACTACCCTGATTTCAATAGATAAATCGTCAAAGTGTCCGTCAATTTTTTCATGGATTACATTCCTGAGCAATTTTTCAAACTCCTCTTTGCTTTCCAGTTCAGGGAACCGTTCGATTAACTCACGCGCAGTAGGGCCCGATTCGATAACATGAAAAAAGGTAATGATTTTAGGTTTTTTAACGGACGTAAGGAAGGATGTGTATCCAACAAGAATGTCATCTATCTTTGTAAGGTCCAGTGATACGAGCCAGTGTTCTGTGTTATTCATATAATCCTCAGCAATTATTTTTTTTGTTTATTAATCACGTTAGCTACAATGTCTACGTATGATTCACGCTCCCTGGCTTTGTGCTTCTCTAACATCTCATTGTATTCCTTGGTTAAGCCTTTAGTTAAACTGTAGCACATAATGAGCAGTATAATTACAAAAGGCAGCCCGGTGCTGATTGCACCTGCCTGAAGGGCATTTAAGCCACCTCCTAATAGAAGCACAGCTGCTACAACACCCTCTGTTGAAGCCCAGAAAATGCGCTGGCCCACCGGCGATTCCAGCTTGCCGCCGCTGGTTAATCCGTCGATGACAAGGGAACCAGAATCGGAAGAGGTAACGAAAAAGCTAAGTACCAGTATTATGGCCAGAAATGAAGTGATCAATGACAGCGGGAGCTGGTCGAGAAGTACAAACAGTGAGGTGGTTTCATCGGCTTCTACAGCAGAAGCGATTTCCGCAATACCACCAAGTTCCAGAAATAGTGCGCTCCCTCCAAGGCTGCTCATCCATAAGAAGGTGATCAGGGTGGGGACTATCAGCACTCCCAGTACAAACTCTTTAATGGTTCGCCCTTTCGATATCCTTGCGATAAACATCCCCACATACGGGGACCAGGAGACCCACCATGCCCAGTAAAAGATAGTCCAGGTGTTCATAAATGCACCCTCTTCGTAATTTTGTGTCCACAAGGCATACGTTGGAAAATTCTGCACATAATGCCCAATATTTTGAAGAAAAGATCCCAGAATAAAGAGTGTAGGACCGGCAACCAAAATAAAGATCAGAAAGAGAGCAGCCAAACCGATATTGAACTGGCTCAACACCTTTACCCCCTTATCTATCCCGAGAATTACGGATCCAGTTGCAACGGCCGTCACGCCAAAAATGATAATTACCTGGAGATTAACAGTATTGGTAAACCCGAATACATACTCCATCCCCGCCCCGGCCTGAGCAGCTCCCAGTCCGAGAGAGGTTGCCAGCCCGAAAAGAGTTGCCAGCACGGCCAGAATATCAATGAGATCTCCCATCCAACCATCAATTCGGTCACCCATAAGCGGGTAAAAAACAGACCGGAAGGAGAGAGGGAGCTTCCGGTTAAATGAAAAAAAAGCAAGGGCCAGTGCCACCATAGCATAAATAGCCCAGGCATGTAATCCCCAGTGTAGAAAAGTAACGCCCATCGAATCATTTATCGAGGCTATGCTGCCCGGTTCTGCATGGGGAGGATACAAAAGGTGCCACATGGGCTCGGCAACCGCATAAAACATCAAGCCTATACCCATGCCTGCACTGAATAACATGGCAAACCAGGATAGCGTACTGAATTCCGGCCTGGCTTTTTCCCCTCCCAACCGGATGGTCCCGAATCTGCTGAATGCAAAATAGAAAGCAAAACCGATGAATATATTCACGCTTGCCACAAAGAGCCAGCTTGCCCAGTCCGTGATGCCCATTCTTAGGGCGTCCAGCACCTCTTCTGCGGTTTCAGGGGCAACTAATGCTCCAATAATTAAGATTGTAATCAAAATTACGGATGGCCAGAAAACAGGGCCGTGAATGTCAAAATATTTATTAACAATGGAATTTTCCGAATTCGGTTTTCTTGCTTCTCTTTTTTTGTGGGCCATATTATAGCTGGTTTTACAGTTTTAAATTTAAGGCGGGGCGCATTCTAAAAGTAGGGCCCAATGTTAATATTGGACCCGATATTATACTCTGAAGCCCCGATCACGAGATCTTCATGGCCAGGGACTTATACCCACACCATGTTATAGAGCAGTATTAATGGCATACTATTGAAACTACTGCTATTGATATCGGTATGCAAGGTGAGGGAATAACGCCTGCCAGATTGATCAATCTGGTTATTATAAAGGTTTCAATATTGAAATGAGGCTCCCGCTTCACTGGTCCGGGTGCCTTGCTGAGGATAAACCGAAAACTCCCCCGACTAAAAAAATAGCCTTCATATTCGTCATATGAAGGCTATTATAAGTGGAGCTACGGGGATTCGAACCCCGGACCTCTTGCATGCCATGCAAGCGCTCTAGCCAGCTGAGCTATAG
>JBBDMV010000023.1:0-1376 GCA_040878115.1 Balneolales bacterium | reverse complement strand
AGGCAGCGAAAAGCAAATATCCATGGCGCCAGCAGCTGGCTTAATGTTTACAAAGATAAAATGAGCACCGTTCTCATCACCTCCTTTACCACCCTCGGCGGACTCTTGCCCCTGGTATTATTTGATACCAGCGATTTTTGGCAGACCCTGGCCACCGTCGTTTGCTGGGGACTGGCCTCGAGTACTGTTTTCCTATTACTCTTAATGGGGATCTGGGAAGGAACTGGGAAAAAGCGGAACGCTCTAAAACGTTTATCGTGAAATTTTCCTCAATAGTAAAAATTCTAAAGAATAATAAAAATGAAAAGGATGAATAAAATTAAAGAATTTGCCTTCATTATTTGTGCTGGTTGGTCTTTAACAATATCCTGCAGCTCAGAAGACCCAGCGATAACAAGTGAGCTTAATCAGCTAAATATTACTGAAGATCTGAGAATACTCGCGGATCATGAAGATGTATTGATCGGTAACTTCTCCGGGCTGACGGTAGATAAAAAAGGAATAATATATGTGGCAGACAGCCAGCTACAAAAGATCCACCTTTTTTCACCAGGCGGAGAGTATATTGAATCCATAGGACGTGAAGGCCGGGGACCGGGTGATTTTGTCAGAATGGACGCCCATCTCAGAATATTATCTGATACTTTGTATGTCAAGGATAACAACACCCACCGCATTAGCCTTTTTAATTTGAATTCCCGTCAACTTATCCGGACACTCAATATTCCGGATGCGGAGCTTGATAATATACCAATGGGTCGCTCAAGAGATATATTTCCGATGCCGGACGGCACTTTATTGGTTTCATTTCTGAACCCTTATATTCATTCGCCTGAAGAAAGCGCTGAACGGCATAAGATCACCATATCCCGGATTGATAATTCCGGGGAGTTTGTGGAAAAAAATATTTTACAGCTCCCGGTATTGTTTCCTACTAACCAGATGGTAGTTTTGCTCTCATCCAATGCTATAAATATTATGTCGGGATTATCCTTTTATCCGGATACGAGGATGGGGATAGATCCTGATGGAAATCTTTTTATTGGGAATACAGACAGCCTATCTATATGGCAATATCATGATAATGGAAATAAGGCTGCTGCTTTAGAAGGTACCCCACCGGTAATAGCCCTGACTACAGCTCATCTCGACAGTATTTCAGATAGCAGAGGATTAAATAATCTGGATGAGGTCTTCAATAAAGCCGGTCGACCCGAGAACTGGCCGGCTTATGAGTATTTCCTTTTTGATGATCGCGGGCGCTGCTGGATTAAACTGAAGCAACCGGGAAAACCGGAACAAACCTGGTGGGTATTTGATGAGAATAAAGAATTGAAATGGAACTTTCAGTTGCCTGAGGAAATAAACCTGTATGA
>JBBDMV010000022.1:0-1382 GCA_040878115.1 Balneolales bacterium | reverse complement strand
AAAGCGTGGCGAGAAAAGGCTCTTTGGCTATGATTTTGAACTGTTCAAAGTCAAAAGCAGCCCGGCCAGTTTTCTATCCATCAACTTCAAGGATGCCACGCAAAATCAGCAACCCGATAATGCCCAGCATAAAGCCAAACCATTTTTTGTGGCAGGATCGCCTGCCATGAATGCCGTGATGGGCCACGTCGATAACCTCATCTCATCAGATTCCCACGTTCTGGTACGAGGCGAAAAGAGTACGGGAAAAAGAACTATTGCCCGGATGATCGCCCGCCCGGCAGAGCTATCCGGTTCAAAGGTAATAGAATTAAATGCCGGATCGGAACCGCTTTCTATCCTTAAAAAACAAAGCAATGATCAAGGCCCGTTAATTCTCTTAATGAAGGATATCGGCAAGCTATCAAAAAGCGATCAGGGGCTATTGAAGCAGTTCCTGGACCAACGAAATGAAAAGGCATTAAAAACGAGAATAATAGCCACTTCATCGCAGGCTCTAGAAAGTTTGATTGAACAAGATCATTTTGAAGCCGATTTATATTACATGCTTTCATTTCACCCTGTACTGCTGCCGCCCCTGCGCAACAGAAAAGAAGATATAGAGGAGATTACCCGGCAATGGATATCCCGGTCGTCACAGGCCATGAACCTGCCTGAAATGAAGCTGCCCCCCCACGAATTGACAAAACTCGTCAACTCGAAATGGAACGGCAACTTTGAAGAACTCTATCAACTGCTGCGAAACTCCATTCTGGCACCAAACAATGGTACATTTGTTATCAAGGATACTCCTGATGAAGCCATACCAGAACCCGTTGAATCCGGCAACGGAGAAGATATTCTTCCTTATGATGAAATGAACAGGCTGTATTTAAGCAAAGTGCTCAAAAAGACACAGGATAAAATATATGGAAAAGACGGAGCCGCCAGCCTGTTGGGTTTGAAACCTACAACACTTCAAAGTAAGCTTAAGAAGCTTGGCATACGGTGATATATCGTATACAGGCAGCCTCAGGTTATAATACATAGCCAGAAAGGGCTTTATTCAGCCAAAATATGAGCACCCATTATTGGTGGTTTAAGATGATAGCCTAATAAATTTAGGCTATTTGCCCATTTCGCCTTCATTGGCCTCGGTCACTTTCTCAGAAATAAAGTTGAAATATTCTTATGAAGGGTGATGTTTTATGCTCTGTTTAGACTTGATTTTCACAGGGACCTTGGCTGTACCTGGTCCGTACCAAGTCTTACTCAACCCTTGAGATGCTATCCCGGGTTGCAGGACCAGTCCAAGCCCTGGTCAACAGCAGTTAGGCACTGTAAGCAACGAATATTTGAAATGTTGCGTAGTTAATTTATTTAAGTACGGAGGTATAAGGTAT
>JBBDMV010000021.1:0-38094 GCA_040878115.1 Balneolales bacterium | reverse complement strand
CAACCCTGAAAGGGTTAAACATATATTGCCTGGCCTTAATAAATTCATTTTTTAACCGAACTCAGGTTTATATAAATAGATTTAACGTAGGAGTGATTGTTTTGAGCAAACACAATTGCAACTGAGTTGCACATTTACTAATTTTGCATTATGATTAATCTGGATGTATTCTTACGAAATAAAGGGTTGAAAGCTACAAAAAACAGGATTGAAATACTTTCCATCCTGATGGAATCAGAATCCGCGCTTTCCCACGCAGATATAACCGAAAAGCTGAACGAAACTTATATTGATAAGGTAACGTTGTATCGTACGCTGAATTCTTTTAGCGAAAAAAACATCATACACAAGGTAGCCAGCGAAGACCGCAACTGGAAATACGCTTTCCATTTGGAAGATCTTGACCAACCCGAAACAGACAAAGACCACGCCCATTTTGTATGCAACAGTTGTGACAGGATCTTCTGTTTCCCTATGGAACCAAACTTGAAACTCCACTCCACCCAGTCCGCCGGTTTTTTGGTAAACACCAAGGAACTACGACTTCACGGGCTTTGCCCTACATGCCAGGTTTAACCTCACCAATGCTTAAAATAACTCATAATAAGTCCATTTTTTCCAATTTGAGCATTCTCTTTTCCTCGGTGTGCGTCCTTCATTGCATGATGACGCCCGTTTTAATTCTGCTGCTACCCACTTTATCCGAATTCTTTTCCGAAACAGTAGAGCTGGTTTTGGTGATGGCGATTCTCCCTTTAAGCCTGGCTGGATTTATCCCAACCTGGGCCAGGCACAAAAATTATTCTTTACTTAGAATCTTTTTATTTGGGTTGAGCTTCGTCATATTTAGTCAACTATTCATTCATACTCCTCATGAAAACCTTGCAACTCAGTCATCTGTTTCACTCGGCCCCACCTACATAAAAAGCATTATCATGTTTATTGGCGCCGCTTTCGTAGCCTTTGCGGTTTATAAAAATAACAAGCACACCCACGTTTGTCATCATAAACATTAAATACTTGTAGCGGGGCGAGATCTATTCTCAACCGAAGTCGAAGACTTGTCTGTGTGACCTATACGCAAAGTTGTCAAATCTTCTCTGGTTGCTTGAAAGATGTTATTTTTATTTGAATTACCGGCTAGCCAGATTTGACAACTTTTGGATACCATTTCGACTTCGTTTCGCTACGCTTCACTCAATTGTGACGTTGGTGGGTTTTTACCTTGCTACACAATTCATTACCTACGTCGGAAGAGTGCAAGTTGGGTTCTATATATTAGATTGAACATGCAATCCATTCCCCAACCGAAGTCGAAGACTTGGTGGATTGAAAGAAAGTGCGCCTAAGATGCTACCTTTTAGGCCAGCCTTAATACCAGCCTCGAGCTGGTAATGGATTCCAGACCTGACAGGTTTTAAAAACCTGTCAGATCTTTTATATCCATAGCTAAACGGCTTATCAGGCTAAACAGATTGTATGTTCAGTCCAATATACACCATGATCTAAAGGCTAAAACCTTATTAACCATCCCCTAATAAACACTATATCAGAGCCGTATCAAAGTTATATCAAAGCCGTATATATACGGTGTTGATATGGCGTTGATATGGTGTTGATACGGCGTTGTTCAGGAGAAGGAGCCAGCCGAACTCTGGTTATTAAATTTTCCTTTTAGTGGACTTATTCTAAAAATATTTTGGTTTCTGGATATAGGCCTTTGCACAGGTCATTAAAACACAATGAAAAAAATTAGACTCGGAAATAATATGAAGGCCCTCACCTTTCACCGCCCGAAAAAGGTCACCGTCGATACGGTAGATGACCCTGTTATCGAACAACCTACCGATGTGGTATTAAAAGTTACCTCAACAGCATTATGCGGGTCCGATTTGCATATTTATAACGGATTATTGCCGCAGTTGAAAAATCAAATATTGGGCCATGAATTTATGGGCGAAGTTGTTGAGGCGGGAAGCCAGGTAATGAAACTAAACATCGGGGACCGCGTGGTAGTGCCCTTCCCAATAGCCTGTGGTTCTTGTTTTTTTTGCAATAACGCGCTTCCTACCCATTGTGAAAATAGCAATGATAATTACGGGCCCGATGGTGGACTTTTTAAGCAAAAAGGTGCCGGGTTATTTGGGTATACAGAGCTTTATGGAGGCTATAGCGGTGGGCAGGCGCAGTACGTAAGGGTTCCCTATGCCGATTTCGGGGCCAGAAAAGTCAATGATGACCTAACCGACCATGAAGTATTATTTTTAACTGATATTTTCCCGACCGGCTGGAGTGCTGTAGATTGGGCTAATATTAATGGCGGGGAAACCGTAGCGGTATTCGGTTGTGGCCCCGTGGGAATTATGGCACAAAAAGCGGCATGGTTACGTGGCGCTGAAAGGGTAATTGGCATTGACATACTGCCATACCGTATTGAAATGGCAGAAAAATCAGCCAAAGTAGAGACCATAGACGGGACCAAAGACGACCCTGTCGAAATTATACGATCAATGACAGAAGGCCGTGGTGCCGATGTTTGTATTGACGCAGTGGGTATGGAAGCCGATCGAAGCATATTTGAAAAAGCCAGTAATATAGTCCAGCTTCAAAGAGGCTCCATAAATGTTTTGAATACTTGCCTTTCCGCTGTCCGTCGCGGAGGGGTTGTGAGTATAGTTGGGGTTTACGGAACGGATTACAATAACTTCAAGCTCGGCCAGATCTTTGATAAGTTCATTACCATAAGAACCGGGCAGGCACCGGTCCATAATTATATTGATGAACTGATGGGATTGGTTGAAGATAAAAAAGTAAAGCTGGATGATATCATCACCCATACCATGCCTTTGGATAAAGCGCCGGAGGGATTTGAAATATTCAATAACAAGGAAGACAATTGTGTAAAGGTAGTTTTTGATCCATGGTTATAACCCCAGGATATTTTTTTTATAAAATGTTAAAGTCCTCGAATTCGTTTTTATAAGCCTGCTCTATAGCATCAACCTTCTCAACCTGTGCGGCCCGGGGGCCTTCCTCACAGGCTTTCAACATGCGTTGTACATTCTGAGTATCACCCTCAAATACCGCTTCAACATCATCATTTTCTGTATTTCGCACCCATCCTTTCACGCTGAACTCATTCGATTTATTTTGGATAAATGCACGAAAGCCCACGTTCTGGACCCGGCCTTTTACGGTAACTCTTGATCTTGTTTTCATTTCCTTGAATTTTGAGAAAAAAAGTGGGGTTTAAACCAACCCATTTTTGTTAACACCAATACCCGGTCCTTGATTCAGGACCATCTGTAACATACAAAACTTAAAAGCATCCTGGCTCGTTATCTCCGTGAAAAATTTAACACCCATCCTGATTACCCGGGCCTGTTTAGGCCACCTTCTTTAACATGCTGGAATTAAAAAAGTACGGACGTCAAGGCTTAAAACTTCCCCGGCTGGATATCGGCCTGGACCTAAGTGGCCCATTTGCAAGTCACGTATTCATCTCACACGGTCATGCCGATCACGTACCCCGTGACCGGAGGATGACGGTTTATGCAACCGCACCTACCGCGGCCATCATGAAAGCCCGCGGTTTTACCGGTGATGTGATTACGCTGCCGTTTTACGAAAAACTGGAACTTCCCACAGCCAAGGTGCAGTTTTTCCCTGCGGGACATATTCTCGGTTCCGCGATGACCTATATCCAAAGTGATTATGGAAACGTACTGTATACGGGGGATTACTGTAATCCTCCATCCCCTGCCACTGAAGGTTTTGAACTTCCTGAAAGTGTGGATTACCTGATAACCGAAGCTACCTTCAACTTGCCCATATACAAATGGCTGAGCCATGAATATTTGTTTAAGCAACTTCAAAGCTTTGCACGCGAGGCATTGAATGAAGATCATACGCCCGTATTTTTGTGCTACAACCTGGGCAAAGCACAAGAGGTGATGCACGCCCTGTCACCGCTGGGTTTGCCGGTCCAGGTCCATAATGGCGGCATCACCCTTAGCGCCATCTATGAACAATACGGGGTCGATCTAGGCAACTACGAAACCTATCGGCAGGATACTGTCCATAAAGGAATACTGATCACCCCGGCATCCACATTGGAAAATAGTATGGTACAAAATATCCGGCGCAAGAAGACGGCCTACGTTTCAGGCTGGGCTTCCCGGGAATCGTGCCGGGCCCAGCTCAATGTAGATGCACTGATTCCCCTTTCCGATCATATAGACTTTTTCAGTCTCATCGATTTATGCAAGGAACTGAATCCTAAGCATGTTTTCATCACGCATACTCCCAATGCAGAAGTTGTGCGATACTATTTAACCAACGCCGGTATAGCCTCAACAGACTTGCACCAGGAAGATGGATATGATGATTGAACAACCCTATCTGCCTGTTCCCGCTAACTCATTTTTGAAGTTCTGCGAAACAGCACAAAAAATAGCGGAGACAAGAGGCAGCAAAACCAAAATCCGGATCTTTGCTGATTACCTGAGTCAGCTAGAAGATGAAAAAGACATTGAATTAGCCTCACAATTTCTAGGAGAAGGTGCTTTCTCCCGCATTTCCGGAAGACGTGCCTCCATTGGGCACCGCACGGCTTCTGTAGCCGCCGCCGCTTTCTGTGAAGTTGATTACGAAATGGTTTTCAAGCCTTGCCGCACCGCCCTGGGCAGCGCATCCGAAACCATGGAGAAGCTGATGTTCAATATCCCCGAAGCCTCGGCGAAACGCCGGCCTCGCCCTTTCAGCCTGAAGGAAATAGAAGAAGAATTCACCAAACTGGAACAAGCCCGCAAACGCGGTGAGAAAGAAAAGTTGCTGCTCGAAACATGGGGCCACCTCACCGCCCTGGAAATCAAGTTCTACTACAAAGTACTCGGGCAAGGTACCCTCAGGATCGGTTTCGAAACCAAAAGTATGATCAACTCCATTGCAGAGGCCTTTGGAAAAGAACTTGAGCAAGTGAGGTATGCGCACATGATCACCGGCAACCTGGGCAAGGCCGCCCTGTTAAGCAAGCGCGATGAGTTGTATAAAGCAGAATTCAAGATGTTCCAGCCTCTTTCGTTCATGCTGGCCTCCCCACTGGAAAATGTAGCAGGTGTAAACTTAAACGAGTACATCGCCGAAGAAAAATTCGACGGAATGCGATGCCAAATTCACATCAACGAGAATAAGGTCGCATTATACTCCCGTGACTTAAATGAAATCACCCAGATGTTCCCGGAGCTGGTCGATGTTTTCCTGAGGAAGAAACTTAAGAACACTGTTTTAGATGGAGAGATCTGTGTTTATAAAAACGATACCATTCAACCTTTCCTCAACCTTCAAAAACGTATGGGATTAAAGAAGCCATCAAAGGCAATTCTTCAGGATTATCCTGTTATTTTTATTTCCTATGATGTTCTTTACATCGACGTGGCACCTGTATTCAGCCTAAAGGTACCCGAGCGCAGAGAACTGCTTGAAGCCTTATGCGCCGAACATCAGATTGCCATTACCAACCAATTCGACCCCCTTGATGAACGATACCTGGAGGAGCGATTTAAACAAGCCCTGGTCCATGGTAACGAAGGATTGATGCTTAAGAAAATCGATAGCACTTACGAATACGGTCACCGAGGCAAGTCCTGGCTAAAAGTTAAGAAACCGGGTGGTTCCATCGACACGGTCATCATGTACGCCACAGCAGGCAGCGGCAAGCGCGGGGGGACTTACTCCGACTTCACCCTCGGCATTAACGTGAAGGACGATGAGCGCTACCAAGAGGAGTTTATACCCATCGGCAAAGCATACGGCGGCTACACCGATGCGGAACTGAAACAGCTGAACCAGGAGATTAGACCATTGGTCGTGGAGCGTTTCGGCCCCACACTATCTCTAAAGCCTGGAATCGTAGTGGAGATAGAATTCGACGGCATCCAGGTCAACAAGCGCACCAAGGCAGGGTACACCCTCCGGCTTCCTCGCTTCAAGGCAATCCGCTGGGACTTAAGCCCGAATGATGCCAATACCCTGGAAGACGTGGAGAAAATATATCAATTAAAGCTGGATGAATATCGGGAAGAGCAGGATGGTTCAGGCTCTTTTAGAGTCTGAACCATCCATCATCCTTACCAGATTTTAGCCAGTTTCGTAGTCACCGAATCAAATACCGAATACAGTACAGGCACGATTACTAATGTCAGGAATGTGGCAAAAGTAAGGCCGCTAATAATAGCGATCCCCATTGGCCCCCAAAACAAGCTGTTTTCAGACCCGATTTGAAAGTCGGGCTCGAGGCTGACGAATAGTCCTACGAAATCGATGTTAATACCGAACGTCAGGGGTACCAGACCCAGGATAGTGGTAAGGGCCGTGAGCGCGACAGGGCGGAAACGAATGCCCCCTGCTTCAATAATAGCATCTGTTTTTGACTTACCCTGATCAAGTAACTGCTTGATGTAATCAACCAAGACAATATTGTTGATACAAACAATACCAGCCAGACTGATAACCCCGATGAACGTCATCAGGCTGAAGGCTGTGCGGGTTAGCATTAAGCCGGCAAAAACCCCTGTCAGGCTTAATCCTACCGCTATCAGAATGATAAAGGGAGCTCTCAGACTGTTGAACTTAATAAGCATCACAAGAAAAATCAGAGCAAAACCAACAAATAATGCCGTTGTGAGGAAGCCAAAACTTTCATCCTGGTCCTCACTTTCCCCGGTGTATTCTATGGAGTATCCGGCAGGCAATTCAGCTCTGTAATCAGCGAGCAAGTCCTGAACCTCGCCAAGCACCTGATTTGGGCTAAAACCCGGGGAGACTTGTCCTTCAACGGTAGAAGTTCGTTGTAGGTTCAGCCTTGTGATGTTGCCAAGACCTGTACCGTCAACAAAATCAGCTACAGAGACTAATGGTATTTGATTTCCGGAAGCATTAGTTATAGTAAGATTTTCAAGACTTTCGAGTTCGTTCCGGTCTTCTTCGCGAAGCCTTACCATAATATCAAATTCATCTTCACCGTCGCGGTAGCTACCGGTCTCTAAACCATTCATAGCAATACGAATGGTTTGTGCTATATCCGCTAAACTCAACCCACTACGTATGGCCTTTTCATGATTGATATGTATACGATACTCTGGCAAACCGCCGCTAATATTATTTCGCACATCCACCAGGCCCTCTATGCGGCCCGTTTCTTCCGCCTCCCTCAGTATGGAATTGATTTCACGGGTAATGCGCTCGATTTCAGAAAAATCTTCTCCGGAAATTTCAATATTTATAGGGGGACCGGTTGGCGGCCCCATTTCCTGGGCTTCAACCTGAATACGGGCATCAGGAATATTCTGAAGCTGTTCACGAATTTTTGCTAAAGTCTGGCTGCTTGGTTCAGTGCGATCCGCAAAATCGACCACATTGATAATCATGTTTGATAATTCTGCTCGTGGCATGCCCCCTCCGAAAGGTCCGCTGCCACTCACACCCACATTCACCAATACATTCTCTATATTGCCTTTTGATTCCGGACTTGCTTCAATAAGAGCGTTAAATTTATCTTGAATTTGTCTGACCATATTGTTGCTGGCATCGATATTCATCCCAATAGGCCCTTCAATATTTACAGTTAGCTGAGCGGGCTCACTTTCCGGGAAGAACTGCACACCTGTCGGGGCCGCAGAAAACCCCGCAAGAATAGCGAATAAAACTCCAAAAGTTGTATTCACCAGCAGAGCGCGATTATCTGTAAGAATAAGCGGGGTTGCTTTACGACGAAAAAGACCGATAAGGCCAATAGAAAAAATGATTACCGGCAAGGCAAATAACATAAGCAGGATATCGAACTCTAATGCAGTACCACCTAAAAGGTTTATTCCATAAATAGATAATATGATCAAAGCTATTACCAGGCTTGTGGTAATGCTGTATTTTCTTCCTAAAAATATAGTTTCAACAGTATGTACCACTATACCCAAAACGCCTAATCCCAGAAGCACAGCCCCGGGGGCAAGAAGAATATAACCGGCAGTTTGTGACATGGTGCTTAATATTCCTCCAAAAATCAGGAGCAGAATACCCAAGGTAAAGCTGCCCAAGCTAAAAGTATTGCGAGTCATGCTATAGCGTGCGGAATAATCCCTTTTCAGCATCCATGTAAGGAAACTCTGATAGCCGGTAATAATTTTTGGAAGTGTTTTTGTAGTGAATATTGATGAAGCAGGCTCAATGATGAACCGATAAAGGAGGTAAATCCCTATGGCTGAGGCAATGGTAACGAATAACGTTATAAGGTTGATAATGCCGATAATTACAGCGGTAAGGCTCAAAAATACCACCCCTATCCATCTCCCTGGTTTGCCTCGTTCAATCTTTTCGTCGGTATCCAGACTGGCCATCAAAGCGGTTAGCACAGGGTATATACCCAGGGCAACGAATAAAGAGCAAATAAGGAGAATAATGAGGGTTAAGGGCAAATAACTCATAAACTGGCCAATAATACCCGGCCAGAAGAGCATAGGTGCAAATGCGCCGACCAGGGTAAGTGTGGATGCAAGAAGAGCATATCCAACCTCGCTTGTAGCCAGTCGTGCTGCTTCAAAGCGTCCATAACCCATTTCCATGTACCGGTAGATATTTTCAACAACTACAATTGAGTTGTCTACCAAAAGCCCCAGGGCTATGATGAGACTAAATAATATAATAAAGTTGACCGTATATCCTGAAAGCTGCAGTACGATAAAACCCACTAAAATGCATAACGGCACTGCCGTCCCAACCAGAAGTGCGTTGCGAACTCCCAAAAAGAAAACCAGTACAAGAATCACGAATATCATCCCGCTTATGATGCTGTTTTCAAGGTCTGTAATAAGCGTTAATATATTATCGCTTTGGTCCCCGGTAATAACAATTTGAGTGCCGCCTGGAAATGTAAACTCGTCGAGCGCCTCCCTGATTTCATCAGCCGTATCAAGAATATTAGCACCGGAGCGTTTCAGTATATTAAGGCTGACCACCTGGTTCTCGACAATTTCCTCATCCGGCACCGGATGCCATTCACCATTTTCATCCACTTCTTGAATAATGGTGAGCCTTGAGTAGCTTTCCCGTTCTTCAAAACCAAATATTACATCGGCAAGATCGCGAATATAAGTAACACCCGGATTAGTACCCGACTCGCCATTAGTTGTCGGCTCTTGCGGAGGTGCTATAACAAGGTCCTCAATCTCATTGGGATCCGTAAATTCACCACTTACCCTAAGCAGATAATTTAGCCGGGCTACATCCACGGTTCCTCCCGGTATGGTGATGTTCTGCCCCTGAATAGCTCCGATGATCTGATTAAAAGATAAATTACTACCTTTTAAAGACGATAAATTTACATTTACCTGAACTTCACGTTCAATACCGCCTATTACATCTACCTCACGCACGCCACCGGCTGTTTCCAACACTTCCTCCAACCGGTCCGCGACATCGGTAAGTGTGGAAAGCGGGAAATCGGCTGCCAGGTTAACAGTCATGATAGGGAAATCATCAATATCCACTTCGGTAATGATGGGCTCTTCGACATCATCAGGCAATTCCGTGCGCGCCAGGTCAACCCTTTCCCTTACCCTTTGGCTGGCTTCAATGAGGGCCACATCAAGGTCAAACTCTACGGTTACAGTGCTCACCCCTTCAAGCGTAGTTGAACGAATCTCATCGACACCTGTTATTCCCTGCAACTCCCGTTCCAGAGGTTGGGTTACCAAAGATTCCATATCCGAAGGACCAATACCCGGATAAACGGTAGTTATGATGTACATCGGAATTTCGACGGAAGGATTAGCTTCTTTCGGTATCGTGACGTAAGCGGTGGCACCTGCAAGTATAAGGAGCAAAGTTAAAACAACAATACCCGTACGGTTATCAATAGATAAATCTACAATTTTCATAAACTTGTGTATTAGCGGTCAGCTTTAGCTAGAGACTTTAAAACTTTTAATATTATTTACTCCCGTAACTTCAGAGCTTTTGTCAATCTGTTGTTTCATTAATACGTACAACATCTTCAGGGCTGAGGTTACTAAGTCCGGCTACGATAACCTCATCCCCGCCCGACAAACCCTCTAAAATTAAGACGTTTCCAGCTGTAGATCTTCCCGTTGTCACCGGTCGGTACTCCGCTACAGGTTGCTCACCCTCGCGGTTGACGACAAAAACATTTTGCCCTGTTTCATCACGGATCAGGGCCGTGCGGGGCACGGTTATGGCGTCTTCAATAAATGCCAGCGTAACAAGAAGGCCAACTGACATTTGGGGCTTTATGAGCCCCTCGGGGTTATCCATTTCTATTTCAATGGGGAAGGTGCGTGTTTGTTCATCAATCACATTACCGGCAAAGCTAACCTCAGCTTCATAACGGTCTCCTCCATAGTTCCTCAGGCTTATCGTTACACTTGACCCTTCATCTACTTCATATAAAAAACGATCAGGCACACCGGCCGTAATCTTGACTCTTTCGGTATCGACCAGGCGAACAACAGGGCTACCGGGGCTAAGTAGCTCTCCGATATCAACCATTCGCTGCTCCACGCGTCCATTAAAAGGAGCCGTAATGGTTGCATTTTCAAGCTGCCTTTCAGCCTGGCGAAGCTGGGCCTGGGCCTGGTCCCTTTGAGACCTGACCGCATTGAATTCCAGTGGGGTAATAATTCCCTCTTCGAATAAAGGTTCCTGGCGTTCAAAAGCATCCTGAGCATTCTCATAATTAGCCATGGCCACTTCTACTGCTGATTCCAAAAGCTCTTCATCCATTTGGGCCAAAACATCACCGGCTAAAACCTGAGAGCCTCGGCTCTGAATTTGCAGGACCCTGCCGGAAGCTTCAGCGGAAATTACAGCATCGTTCATCGACTCGGTAGTACCAGTTACTTCAACGCCATCCAGGAATTCATCTGGTTCAATAACGAGGGTTTCCACAGCAACAACTCTGGTACTGTTTTCATTGGTATCATTTTCACCTGCTTCGGCTCCATTGTTATTACAGCTCATAAGGGAAACAAGCAGTAAGATTAAACTGGAAATGGTTAAATAGTTGCGCATTTTTTAATTAATAATTTTTAGAATAACATCTTAATAGTGAGACAAACTTAAAATTCTGCTACGGATTCACCTATAGCCAATTCAAAGCTGCTTAAAGCATTCAGGTAATCGAATATGGCCGATAAATAACCCAGCCTGCTTTGGTCCAATAAGGTAGAGGCCTGCCGCTCTTCAAGACTACTGCCAACACCTTCACGCAATCGTGACAGGGCAAAATCATAATTTTGCCGGGCCTGCTCAATATTACGCTCCTGACTTTCCACCCTTTTCTCCGCTGCCCGTAACTGCCGCATAGACTGGCCCACCTCAAGCCGGATTGCATTAAGCAATTGCTCATATTCAAGCTCTGACTGACGAAGGGCGATTTGGCTTTGCTGCACTCTGGCCCTGTTTTGACCACCGGAAAAAATAGACCAGCTAAACTGAATACCTACTGCAATATTTGGTTCCCAATAAGAATCGGCAAAAAAACTACGGCGATCCCCAAAGCTGAATGCGAAAGGGTCCTGGGGGTCCGTGAGTAAAGGGGTTCTGTCATCCGGTACATTGCCGAGGTAGCTTAAATCAGCAAATGCATTAACAACAGGGAAATATTGCGCACGCGTCATTTGTATGTCAACATCACTGATTTCGATGCCGCCTTCGGCCTGCCTTATATCAGGTCTCTGATTTAAGGCAGTGGTATAGGCTTCATCAACTGAGATATCCAGATCAGGGATACTCACCATTTCCAGTTCACCAATTAATTTAACAGGTTGTTCTACAGGCAACCCAAGCAAGAAGTTTATATTTTTTGATGCTAACTCTGACTGATTTTCCGCATCGATTAGCTCCGTTTCTAAATTGACCAATTCAACCTCGGTGCTGAGCTGGCTTTGTTGGGATGCCACCCCCTGCTCTACAAGCCTGCGTGTTTCTTCCAGTGTTTCAGAAGTTCGTTCAACACTGCTTCGTATAACATCAGCCTGCTGCCGGCTCAACAAAGCGCTGTAAAAGGAGGTCCTGACTTCATCTATCGTAACCTGAGTCTGCCTTTCAAGTCCATCTTCATTGATATCACGCAAGGTTTCAGCCCCGCGAATAGCGGCGAAAGCGGTGCCGTTGAAAAGAGTTTGGGTAATGTTAAGCGAATTGCTAAACTGGTTATCTACACCGAACGGGTTTTCATTCTGAACAACCCCGGCCTCTTCCAAAGCATTCTGTCTTCTCCTCATAAATTCTTCAAATTCTATGGGATCCCCTTCTATCTCATCAAGTCTGGCATTTTCATTATAAGAGATCCAGTCAATGGCTCCGAAACTTTCAAACAACCCTCCAGCCTCAGAACCGGCAAACGGATTGGCGGTCACGATGCTCCGGTTATAACCCGACACTGCTGAAACCTGGGGATACACTGTGCCCCAAGCCTCCCTTATTTGCTGAGAAACATTCTCGATGTCCAAGCGTGTACCACGGAGGTTATAATTCTCTGCCAGGGCATGTTGAACGGCTTCATCCAGGGTTAAACGAAGGGTATCCGTCTCCACACTTGTTTGGGCAAATGCAGACCAGGGTAGAAAACCTGGAAGTAAAACGCAGAATAACAGACCGTAAAAATATTTAACTGATTGGAACATATTCATTTTAGAATTCTTAAAAACAGGCAAATATACACATAAAATTAGAATGGCTAAATAATTTATTGCCCGTACCCGCATTTATACCACTACCTTGCGTATTTAATTACAGGTTATTTTGGTTTAGAAAAGACATGCGCATCAAGCAGCGACAGTAAATGTTTTTCTACCCTGTTTTTAAATTCATCAGGGTAAAGTTTGCCTTGGTCCTCCGCCTTAATTTTAAAATCCTGCTTGATCAGGTTACTTTCCAGAACGAGGTCTTCTATTGTTGCTTTTAAAGTAATAATGGTGAGTTCAGTGTCAATTTTACCAAATACACCTGTTTTTTTCCCTTCTTCCAAAGTTAAGTAAACCTGTTCGAACACTTTGTCGAAAGCGTCACGTGTTGGAGAGAAGACCTCAGGTTTATCGATAATGAGGTTCAATTGCCTGTGAGCTATAATAACCGGGTTCGGGTGTTCAAAAACGTATTCCAGATAAGAAGATACCCAACCTTTAATCCGGTCACTTGGGTCAGATTCATTATCTTGAATGCGTTTGACCAAAAGGTAGATATCCTCAGCATATCGGTCCAATATAGCCTTAAGCAACTTTTCTTTCCCTCCAAAATAGTAGGAAATCATAGCTATATTGGCTTCTGCGGTCTCTGAGATCAAGCGAGTTGTCGTGCCGGCAAATCCATATTTTGCAAATAAGCTTTCGGCAACATCCAGTATGTGAGCTTTTCTATTGGTCATGATAAAGGGGTAAAGTTATTGTTGAGATGCTAATATAAAACATTTAATTAAAACATAAGCAAATCTTTTTGCTTACCTATGGAATTTCTTTGTTTTGATACCACGTCATCAGCTCTGTATAATCACATTCATTTTAGCTGGGCCTTGCTATAGCCGAAATATCAGTTTAGATTTTTCCAACCCTCATAAGTAGTGGGAACTTCACATCCTGTATGGGTTCATGCCAGTATTGGCTTAACCTGCCCTTCAGATCTTCGACCGGATCAATTCCATTAGCTTTTATGTAATGTTTAACCGCAGACCATGTCCGCAAATACCCTGTTAATTCATCCAAACTCCATCGCGTTCTCATTTCGAAGGGAGGTGTTTTAACTTCATTAAATGGGAATGGAATGGTTTTATACTCTTCGTCTATATATTTTCTTTCTTCATCCCAATACGGTCCGATGATATTTTTGTAGAAGTCTAATATAACTTTGTCAAGTTCATCATTGATCTTGATCACCGAATAGCCGATGATAGTAAGCACACCTCCGGGCTTAATCGTCCTTTTTGCTTCCAAAAAGAACTTGTCAAAGTCAAACCAGTGAATAGCCTGGGCAACGACAACGAGGTCAAAATAGTTATCGGGAAAACTCGTATGCTCAGCTTTAGCTATGCTGTAGGTTATATTTTCCCTTTTCACTGCATGATCAATCTGATTCCGACTAATATCCGTAGCATGTACCTTTTTGAAATAACCCGACAAGGAAGCAGCAACCTGACCAGTGCCGGTGCCACAGTCCCAGCACGATTTGCGGTCTTTGACCAAACTGATCAGCCACTCAAAAAGCTCCGGTGGGTAGGTTGGACGGTACCGCGCATAATTACCTGATTCTGTAGAAAAATGATCTTTCATAAGGGATAACCAGCTTATTAAGAATCAGAATAAAAGACATCAGTGAAGAGGTTGCGTAACAGACCTGTTATTCAAAGAGGGTTACACCGGATATCCATGCGATTAGAGAAAACAAAAGGCATTCATATTATTAAAAATGCCTTTTGTTAAAAATACTGTCATTAACTGTAAGAGCTCAATAAGCATCTCTGGACATATCTTCTAAAGATCGACCTTTTGTTTCACTAACGAGCTTTTTTACAAAGAAGAAGGCAATGATACCACAAGCTGCATAAATCCCATATGACATACCAAGACCAATAGAGGCCAGAAATATCGGGAAGCTCATAGTGATCAAAAAGTTCGAACTCCAGTGCAGAATTCCGCATATAGCCAGTGCTGCTCCACGAATTTTATTAGGGAACATTTCTCCAAGCATTACCCACATAATGGGCCCCCATGTGAAAGCGAAAAAAGCTATATAAGCGTTGGCTGCAAGCAGCGCCAGCAACCCCATGGTTCCGTCAAGCTCAAGTGAGCCTCCTTCTGAAGTTGCCGCAGTACTAAAAATTAACGCCATACATCCAAGCATCACAGCCTGGCCCAGAGCGCCAACTAACAATAAAGGTTTACGGCCCACCTTATCAACCAATGCTATGGCAACAAAAGTAAAAAGGATATTGACTGATCCATTAATCACGTTGGTTAATAGTGCATTAGCTTCGGTAAAACCGGCCGCTTGCCATAAAGTTGCCCCATAATAAAATACCACATTTATTCCGGTGAATTGTTGCAGGATTGCAATACCAACACCAATCCAGATTAATGGGTGAATTTTACCCGTCCTCTCTAACATCACATCAGAAAGGCGTGGCTTACGCTCATGCAATACGGTGGATTTGATATCTTCGACTTTAGCATCGGCATCCATGTTCGGAGTTAGGCTTAACAAGATGCTTTTGGCTAAAGGATCTTTGCCGGCTGCAACCAAATAACGTGGTGATTCCGGAATAAACAACAAGCCCAATAAAAATATAGACGCAGGAATCACTTCCATCCAAAACATCCATCGCCAGGCATCATATCCTGCCCAGAGGGCTTCTGCGGCACCACCGGCCGCACCGGCTATTAAATAGTTACTTAAGAATGCGATAAACAGACCTAATACGATCATTAGTTGCTGTAGTGTAACTAAGCGACCACGAATTCGGGGCGGTGCAATTTCGCTGATATAGGCAGGGGCAAGAATACTGGCTGCACCCACAGCTAAACCACCCAGAATACGGAATAAAACGAATGTCAGGGAAGCTCCGGCAAGGCCAGATCCCAGTGCACTTATTATAAATGCGACAGCAGTTATCAATAAAACGGGTTTTCGACCTAGCTTATCTGCAAGCGTACCGGCAAAGAAAGCCCCGGCGGCACAACCAAGGAGCATGGATGCCACATTGAAACCCGTTCCCGCAGCGTCCGAATTGAAAGCGCCCTGTAATGCATTAACGGTGCCATTGATCACGCCACTGTCAAAGCCAAACAAGAAACCACCCAATGCGACGGCTATCGAGAGAAGGAGTACGCGGGGTAAATTCTCTAAATCCTGTTCTTCAACTTTATCTGTATTGCTCATATGGGATATTTAATATGTTATAGTTAACGAGGTTACGATTAATCCCATATTGATATTTATTCTTGAATAAATCAATATTTTTGTTGTATTGGTACAAAAGCGATTAGAAATATTCATCGCAAACGTTATAAAATTATGATGTTATGATCTTTTATTTAATTGACTATCGGGAACTTGTAACATTGATCAAATAATTATAAAATTTTATTCCATCAAGCTAGTTTTAAGTTTCTAGATAACGTTTTTCTCCCCGATTAACCATAATTATTCAAAATGAAAATCCTGAACCTGACAGCCATGCTTGTTGCGCTGTTATTAACATACGCTTGCGATCACCAAACGGAACCAAACATGCTGTCTGACGATAATCCTTTCTTAACACCCAGTACCCTTCCTTTTGAAGCCCCCGATTTCGACGCGATCAGCGACGAGCATTATCTGCCGGCTTTCGAGGAAGGAATTAAACAGCAGCTCGAGCAAATTGAAGCAATCGCTGGCAACCCGGATGAGCCTACCTTTGAGAACACTATCGTTGCCATGGAGAAAAGTGGTGATCTGCTCAAAAGAGTGGCAAGTGTGTTTTTTAACATGACCTCCGCCAACACAAATGAAAAGATTCAGGAGATCCAGTCTGAGATGGCACCAAAACTAGCCGCTCACTCTGACAATATTCAGCTGAACTCCGATCTATTCGAACGTATAGAAACCCTGCACAGTAACTTCGATAACCTTGACCTGGGCCAGGAAGCAAAACAATTGCTGAGCGATACCTACCGTGACTTTGTACGGGCAGGTGCCAGGCTGACCGACGAAGAGCAGGTTCGCATCCGTGAGATCAACGAACAAATATCCTCGCTAACTACTGAGTTTCAGGAAAACCTTCTGGCGATTACTCGTGAACGAGCTGTTGTAGTGGACAGTAAGGATGAACTAGACGGTTTGAGCGATAACCGCATCACCGCAGCTAAAGAAGCTGCCGAAGAGCGGGGACATGATGGCAAATATCTTTTTTCAATCACCAATACCACTCGTCAGCCTATTCTCAGCAGCCTTGACAACCGTGAACTTCGCCGGCGTATCTGGGAAGCATCTGCCTTCCGTGGCATTGGTGAAAACGATGGTATCGATAATCGTCCGCTAATCCTTGACCTGGTGAACCTGCGTGCAGAAAAAGCCCAACTGCTGGGCCATCCGCACTGGGCTGGCTTTGCCCTGGAGCCTCAAACGGCACAAAACCCGGAGAATGCATTGGATATGATGACGGACCTCGTCCCGGCCGTCCGGGCCAACACCAGGCAGGAAGCCGATCAGATTTCTGAATTAATGCGTCAGGACGGTATTGAAGGTGATCTCAAACCATGGGACTGGGAGTATTATGCTGAAAGGGTAAGGAAAGCAAAATATGATATCGACGAGGATGAAGTCCGCCCCTATTTCGAACTGGACCGCGTCCTAAAGGACGGTGTATTCTACACCATGAACCGCCTGTTCGGCATCACCTTTGAAGAGCGTGAGGATCTACCTGTTTATCATCCTGACGTAAAGGTGTTTGATGTTTTTGATGAAGACGGTTCTCAGCTCGGACTGTTCTATTCCGATAATTTCGAACGTGACTCTAAACGAGGCGGTGCCTGGATGAGCTCATTTGTCGGCCAATCTAACCTGCTTGAACAAAAGCCGGTTATCATTAACGTGCTCAATATACCGAAACCTGCCGAAGGTGACCCTGCCTTGATCAGTTTCGACAACGTAACCACCCTATTTCATGAAATGGGCCATGCCGTGCACGGGCTTTTATCGGATGTTGAATACCCATCGCTGGCCGGAACATCGGTCCCAAGGGATTTCGTTGAGTTTCCATCCACTTTCATGGAAGACTGGGCTATCCTGCCTGAAGTACTTAAAAATTATGCCGTGCATTATGAAACCGGTGAACCCATATCTCAGGAGCTATTGGACAAGGTGATTGCCGCCCGGGATTTCAACCAGGGCTTTGATACTCAGGAGTACCTTGCCGCTTCTTTTCTTGATATGGAATGGCATACTCTTGGCCCCGATGAGACACCAGATGATGTTATAGCCTTCGAAGACGCCGCCTTAACCAAACATGAACTCGACTATGGGCCTGTACCACCGCGTTATAAATCTCCCTTCTTCTCACACGTTTTCTCAGGAGGTTATTCCGCTAACTATTACGCTTACATCTGGAGCGAAGTGCTAGCCGCAGATGCTTTTGCTTATATGATCTCAGAAGGCGGACTGACCCGTGAAAACGGTGAGCACTACCGAAACACACTCATGTCTCGTGGCGGTAGCAAAGATGCCATGGACCTCTATTTGGATTACCGTGGACAGGAACCAGAGGTAGAGCATCTGTTAAGGCGACGCGGGCTGGATACAAATGTTGGCGAATAGTGTGAGAGGTTACGTTTAACGGAGGATCAACGCCCATGAGCGATAAACCACCCCATTTACATTCAAAAACCATAGCATCCATATTACCAGGAGTCATTGCATACACCCGTATGAATGGGTGCAAGTCCGCCAAGCGCAGACGCTTGGCGGAGCGGGAAACCAGGGGATGTATTATAAGGGCCAGGCTGCTGGATGCAATTTCGCCAAGCGTGGACGCTGGGCGGAGCGGTCATATGGGGTTGAGCATGTGAGCAATTTAGAAAAATAGGATGTATCTTGACTCTAAAAACGTAACGGAGGCAAGATGTTTGATAGTGGGTATTATGTTGGTTGGGGAACGTTGGCACTGATCAATGCCGGGCTGGCACAAAGCAAAGGACGTGGAAGGATAAACTGGTTTTTAATCTCCCTCCTGCTCGGTCCCTTCGCGACATTCCTGATTGTGGTCCTTGAACCGGTGAGGTAATTATTCCTCACCGATTGGTTATGCTTTTTCTAACCGGTCTTAAAATGGAGAACCATCATCAAAATCTTCGTCATGAAAAGTCGTGATATCGTCATGGGAACCGCCCTGACTTGGCGCCTGCCCCGCGCTACCACCTGACTTCTCAACCTTCCAGGCTTTGACATCAGTAAACCATTTATCCCTGTACTCACGGCTTTCTATGTTGATATGTGCCGTTAAGGACTCTCCTTCCTTGATGGCGAATTGGTCAATTTTGTCACCCCACATGGTGATGCAGACTTTCTTGCTGTATTGGCCTTCGGTCTCAAGAATGAAATCTTGCTTCCTCCAGGGGCCATTTTTACCCGTTCCGGTCTGCTCCGTTAATACTTTGAATATTTTGCCTTTTAATTCCATGTATAGTTATAACTTTTGTTTGGTCTTTGATTATTGGCTTAAATATGCATCTGATTTACAATCAGGCGCATGAGAATATAAAGGAATCAACCGGTGAATATCCTGATTATTTTTCCTTTTCAGGCCCATTCCAAAAAAAAACGATGTACCCGGGGGTGAGCATACCGGACATTGCCGGTAGAACTCTGGTTTTACGTCTTCCAGTAGGTTTTGCCAACCAGGAAATAAAAAATTACCCCAATGATGGGAAAAAGGATCACTATTGCCAGCCATAACATTTTAGATTGCTTGCCTTGACCGGCCCCATACAAAATATCGGCAATGCCGTAAATCCAGAGTGCGATCGTTACGATGGCTATAAGGAGTATCCAGCCAAATGTGTCCATATTCTTCTTTTTTTGGGATGCTGATTTAGTACTGCTTCCAGATACATACAACACATTCCTTTGTTGATTAATTTCCATTTGCATCAATCAACCGCATTCTCCTCTTGCTCCTATTATTGGAGCTGGACTGTGGCTTTAATATAAAATCACCTTGTGGTTACCAACAGCCGCGGCCAATCAGGCGGCTTCATACTTCTCGTGCCGCCGTGATTTGCTTTATCCGTCCCGAGCACATTACCGCTCCGTGAAGCGTCCACACTTCACGGACTTGCACCCGTAAGCCCGGCTCTTCACAGCCCCTGCAACGGAAACTCAGATAACCTATCTGTTCAAATTACTGTGCTGCTTGAGCTTTTTACCGGCAAGAGCTTCGTTTACATTAAAGATATGATCACCAATTTTTTCCAGACGGGTGAGATAGTCCAGGAAAGTCACACCGGCCCTGGCACTATATGTTCCATCTTCCAGGCGCTTGTAGTGAGCTTCTTTCATGCTGTCACGCATTGCGTTGATCTGATTTTCTATTTTGATTGCTTCATCCAGGTCAACTTCCCCATTGACGCTCTTCATATTGGCCCGCATCAGTTTTATGGCATTGTGGACCAGGTCCAGATAGCCCGAGATCTCTTGTACGGATTCTTCCGGCAAGACAATCTCATGGTACTCCATTTGTTCAAAGGTCTTGGACAACTGGAAGTAAATATCCGCTACCCTCTCGAGATCATTAATTATGCTATGCATAGCACGTATACGTCGCGTTGCGTCATTCGACAGGCTGAACCCGGAAATCTTGGTCAAATATTCGGCTACTTCCATCTCGATGTTATCCGCGATTTGTTCCCTCTTTTCTATTTTCTTTAGAAATTTCCCCTGTTTTTTCTGCTTTTTAAAGAAGAGCCCGTAAAAGTTGAAATGCATCTTCTCAATAAGTTTCCCAAACAGCTCTATCTCTTTACGGGCCTGGGCAATAGACAGTTCGGCAGATGACATTACCCCGCCTGAGATATACTGGAGGCGGAAAGAATCATCCGTGTCGATTTTATCGACTTGATTTTTTTCTATAAAACGGATTATGGCAGGCACAAAAGCAAAAAGAAGTGCCACATTAATCACATTAAAAGCAGTATGAAATAAAGAGAGTCCTAAGGTAGCGTTTGCCCTCGAAAGCTGACTATCATCAAAAACAGAGCCTCCTTCAGGAATGAAGTATTGGATAATATGGTCAATACCTGACAGAAACGGTCCCATTATAATAAGCATCCAGACTACCCCGCATAAATTAAAAATAAGGTGGAACCTCGCTGCCCTTTTAGCATGTACGTTGCCAATAATCGCGGCTATATTAGCTGTAACCGTAGTACCTATATTTTCACCCAAAATCATGGCAGCCGCAATGGGGAAATCAATCCACCCCTGAAAAAGCATTACAAGCGTAATAGCTGTAGCAGCTGATGATGACTGGGTAAGCAGAGTAAGTACGCCGCCGATAACAACAAAAAGAAGAATAGAAGCAAATCCAAAATCAGTGAACCCATCCAGAAAAACAAACATTTCGGGATTATCCTGAATATTTGGTACGGCGTCTTTTATAAATTCAAGCCCGATAAATATAATACCAAAGCCTATCATGGCTTCTGCCAGGAATCTTAGCTTGTCACGCCCAAAGAATAAAAAAGGAAAGAATAGCCCGATCAGGCTGATGGCAATTGGGGTAATTTGCATCTTAAAGCCAAAGATGGACACCATCCACGCCGTTACCGTGGTGCCTATATTGGCACCCATAATGACACCGGTAGACTCTATAAAGGTAATCAGTCCGGCATTTACAAAACTAACGACCATCACCGTAGTGGTGGTCGATGATTGGGTAATCGTGGTAGCCCCAAACCCCGTAAGGATCCCTCTGAACCTATTTGTGGTCATCCCCTTCAAAACAGCCCTCAGGCGATTTCCAGCTACATTTTGAAGCCCTTCACTGAATACTTTCATCCCAAAGATGAAAATGCCGAGTGATCCTAAAAGCTGTAAAAAATCAAAAAACGTAAACGTCATCTAAATAAACATTTTAAGTTCAGGAACCATTAAAAAAAAAGAACGCTTTGAATATACGGTGATGCTGTGCAAATAAAAAAGAGGTTACTTCTGTTGGGAATATTATTTGATGCCATATGGACCATGAACCGAATTTGCGTTTAGACTGACGTTGGTACTAAATTACTGCACAATATGATACCTCAGTTTGAATACAGCGGATATTAAATGATCATACTTAATTCAACAGGATAAGCCGAGACTGAATAATTTGATTATTAACAGGGCGTCCCGGTGCTGAAGTCAAAAAAACCCTTGAATAATAAGCTTGTTATCCTATATTAAGTACCTACAAAAACAATAAGAAATGTATAAATACAGACTGTCAGGGCCTTTTATCAATTTGCGGTCAGGCAAATCTCTATAAAAGCTATCCTTAAAAAACTAAACAACACCCCTCCAGGTAAGCCCTCCCTTATACCCGTAATCACTCCATTTCAGCTTAAAAAACGCTTATTTTTGACCGGGTAAAATCTTACCTAGCTCCATGTATTTTCCATGATAGCTCCATCTTTTATATGGAGGAAGCATGGAGAATACATGGAGTATTTATGAAGAAAATAAAGAGGGGTCCTTAGCCAGGTTCTTTGTTTTGCGAAACGACATTAAAATGAATGCCTGACAACGATTTTTTATACACTATATACATAGCTGATTTTAATTTATTTAGTGATAAATAATAGATATATAATAAAAAGGCTGAAGAGCCCCATCCCGGCGTTCATATTGTGGTCCTTGCAACCGGAACGCCAATAGCCATAGGGATACCGGCGGTACAGCCGGAAAGCCTGTTATCATTTTTCATTGTGTTTCTCTTTTCTGATAGCGTCTCATATCAAATAGCTTATAAACAGGCCATACATGATGGCAAAACCATCCGGGAAACGGCGAATATTTTCGTATGGTTTTATCTTATTGTTTTTTAAAGTATTAGAATCGGAATAACAGGATTATAATTCAGGTATAACTGGAATTATAATCCTGTGAAAGTGGGTTTATCATTATAACAGGATTAATTTTAGACAGATCTTTTTCTGTAATGCCATTGTCTGGGCAAGGATAATGGAATAAAGTCACCTCATTTCCGGACCGTCACATTTAATAAAACTTTTGGCTTAGAAATAAAGAAATATGAATAAAAAGAAAAAACAAGCGACAACAGGCGAGGCGATCGGTAATTTGGCCGGTGCAATGGGAAGAGGATTATTGTCTGGATTAGCCGGAACAGCAGCCATGACCGTCGTTCAGATGATAGAAATGAATATTACGGGAAGAGAGGGCTCTACTGTACCTGCCGATGCCATTGAGAAAGTTATGCCTTTTAAGGCGCCCGAGAATAAAGAAGAAAAGATGAAGCTCGCTCAATTGGTCCATTTCGCTTATGGCACGACATGGGGCATACCATTAGGCGTAATGCAATGGGTGGGCATTACCGGAACCACTGCCTGCCTGACTCATTTTGGTGCCGTATGGGGCGCTGCCCAGGCAATGCTTCCAAAACTGGATTTATCACCACCTATTACCGAATGGAGTAATGAACAAATTGCTAGTGATGTATTTCATCATGCCGTATATACATCAGTTGCTAGTTTAACATTTCATGCCATTCGGCCACGATCATGAAGCTTAACATAGCCTTATAAAAAAGCAATTGAACAGGGCTTTCTTATAATGATAATGTCTGATCAGTGGTATCAAAGCCATCACTTGTTCAAAATCTTATTTGGCAATCGTTATTTTGCTTGTTCAATTAATTTATCCAGAAGAATTTAAGGTGTTTATTTTTGCTTCTGTTTTGCATCGTTTTTCGTTACATTACAAGATTATGAATACGAAAAAAATTGAAGTAAAATATCTTTTGTTGCACCCCTTCTGTTTGCTCACTAAACGGCCATTTAAAGTAATCACTTCCTCCCAGTCCGGGAAAAGATGGAGAAGTGAGGTCGGGATGTCACCCTTGCGAATTCGACTGGATAAGTTCTCAGCTTATCTGTAAGCCATTCCAGAGAGATTTAAAACGTTTATAAAAACCATTTAAAATATTATTTAAGATTTGAAGGCTTATCTGGGATTTTTGAAGGACCATTATCATGCCGTATTTTTTGGTTGGCTACTTACTTTGTTTTCTAGCTTTGGACAAACGTTTTTTATCTCCTTATTTGTACCGGGGCTGTTGGCCACATTTACTTTATCCAATTCTGCATTTGGAACCTATTTTGCTGCAGCTACAGTAATCGGTTCGTTCTTTTTATTGCGTTTCGGCCATATTATTGATGAGCGGCCGGTCCGACCTTTTACGTATAAAACTATTCTTTTGCTGGCAATATCCTGCTTAATATTGGGTCTTGCCATCCACCCTGCTATGGTTTTTCTTGCTTTAATTGGCCTGCGATTGGGCGGGCAGGGGCTGATGAGCCACATCAGCCAAAGCGTAATGGCACGTCATTTTGAGGCCGATAGAGGTAAAGCCCTAAGTTTATCCTCTCTCGGTTTTTCTATTGGAGAGATGATCTTCCCCCTGATAACTGCTCTTCTTCTGGCTTTCGTTGGCTGGAGGATAGCCCTTATTGCATCCACCGGTCTCCTGCTGCTTGGTTTGTTGCCCATATTAAGTTTCATGAATCTGGAACTATATGACACACAGGTAACTTCAGCCGAAACCTCAAAAGGGCCGGAGTGGAGGTTCTTCGTTGAAATGTTTAAAGAAAAAGCGTTTTGGGTTATAGCTCTACCCTCTTTCATTGTACCATTTGCAACAACCGGCCTGTTCTTCTATCAGTACGTCATGGCCGAAACTCGTGGGTGGCCCCTGGAATGGTATGCCTTTTGTTTTTCGGGCTATGCGGTGATGCGGTTGGTATTTTCCCTGTACGGTGGCATCCTGAACGATCGGTTCACTGCCCGAAAATTATTCCCTTTTGTCTTGTTTCCCTTTGTAATAGCTTTAGTTAGCCTGGCCTGGATTCCCGGTAAGTATTCCGCATTGTTGTTTCTTCTTTTTACCGGAGTGACCATGGGTATTAGCGGGGTAGTAAAACCTGCTATTATAGCCGAAGTTTATGGAGTTAAAAGAATCGGCCAGGTTAAAAGCCTGTTCACAGTAGGCATGGTAATATGTTCGGCCGCAGGGCCTATGCTATTCGGTTTTCTGCTGGATGGTGGTATTACCTTCAGCCAAATAGCATGGGGAAATGCATTAGTAATTTTTCTGGTCGCGCTTAATTCCTTCCGCATTAAAAGCGTTAATACAGAGAGGCAGCCAAATTAATGTGGTCTGAATACAGGAATGTCGGTCATCTTATGGTTCTATTATTTAGTGGGATTCATCACTAATGTTCCTGATATCAAATTGGTCTGATACCTTGATTCTCTGTAAACTTTCAAAGAATTACTTATCGCTCTCCCATCTCTTTATCTAAAAGGAAAAGCCCTGACCTTGAATCGCCGATCATTTCAAGCTGATCTATGATCCGCCGGGTGGAATCCTCTTCCTCTACTTGCTCCTCGATGAACCAGTTCAGCAGTTGCTGCAAGGGATAATCTTTATCCTCTATGGCCCTCTCATACATATCGTGGATGAGAACGGTGATCTTCTGCTCCTGGCCCAGTGCTTTTCGGAATATGTCAAGCGGAGAGGTAAATGAGCTTTCTGGCTGCTTGAGGGCTTTCAGCTCTACATGTTCGTTGCGCGCCAGCAGATGATGATAAAACTTCATGGCATGTTCGGTCTCTTCCTCCCACTGCTTTTTCATCCAATGAGCAAATCCTCCCAGGCTCTGCTCTTCGAAATAGGCCGACATAGCCAGATAGTCATAAGCTGATTGCAATTCCGATTGTATCTGGTCATTAATGATCTGTTGGATTTCTTTATTCATTTTTGATAGGATTTAGTAATGCATTGCAAGTTAGTTGTCAGTATTTTAAATGATCATAAATACTGCACCTTCAAGTAGTACTTAATATAACCTAAATTATTGAACTTCATTGAGTACTTTCAGCAAAGTATTTCGTAAATTTGCAGTTTTGCCTACTCATAACATTCAACTATAAATCAAGAAGAATGATTCGTATAGCATGGATCATTTCTCAATACCGTTATGTGTAACAGAATACTGTACTAAAGTCACCTATGATCTAAAACCTTTAATTTCTTGTCTATTACCATTGCGGGCCCTCTCCATGTCAGCTGAACGGAACCAAAAAATTTTCCTTATTATAGCGATTGCAATTATCGCATTGAACTTGCGGCCTGCTATTGCCGGAGTGGGGCCGCTGATTCATGAAATCCGTCTCGACACCGGCCTTTCCAACACTTCTTTAGGAGTGTTGACAACACTGCCTCTTTTAGCATTAGGGGTATTTTCGTTTTTGACACCCGTTTTTACACGAAGGCTTGGAACGGAAGGAACTATGGCCTTTGCTTTGTTCATTCTAACAGCAGGTATTTTGTGCAGGGTTATACCTGCTTTCCCTGCCCTTTTTCTGGGAACTGCGATTCTCGGAATCGGAATTGCATTGGGCAATGTTCTTCTGCCTGGTATCGCGAAAAAAAGGTTCCCACATAATTTTGGACTGGTAACCGGTATTTATTCTGCAATGTTGGGAGCAGGCGCCGCGATTGCCTCGGGAGTAAGTGTTCCACTTTCCGAAGGACTTAATTTGGGATGGAGATGGTCTTTAGGCTTTTGGGCTATCGTTTCTTTTGTCGCTTTAATTGCCTGGCTGCCTCAGCTTAAAAATAACGATACCATATTGCCCCGAAAGAGTCTGCTGGAATCCCTTAAACATCTCAGCGCTTCAAAAATGGCATGGCATGTCGCATTTTTTATGGGCTTACAATCATTTACTTTTTATGTATTAGTAGCCTGGCTACCCGAAATATTAATAGAGCGCGGCATGAGCCCAACAAACGCCGGATTTATGCTCTCTTTTGTTCATGCAGTCGGGGCCGTAGGTACTTTTCTGATGCCATCCTGGGCTTCGCAATTGAAAAACCAGAGATTACCTGTCGTTGTTATTGTTGTATGTGAATTTATCAGCATTGCCGCTTTGATGTTGCCATCTATCCCAGCAGTCACTTTTTGGATGTTTCTCCTTGGGATCAGCTCGGGAAGTAGCTTTGGGGTGGCGCTGCTTTTTATAGGGCTCCGCTCGAGGGATTCGGATTCAGCCAATGAGCTGTCAGGCATGTCCCAATCTGTAGGATATACACTGGCAGCCACAGGGCCCGCCCTGTTTGGAGCACTACACGATTTAGCCCAAACATGGACCCTTCCGCTCGGTTTCCTGCTGCTCATTACCCTCCTGAAATTATGGTCAGGATGGGGGGCGGGAAAGGATGAGTTCATTTAGCAGTAAGGCAAACCGGTTAAACCGCAGGCCGATAGCCATTTGGCCCAAAAGTTACATAGAACTAAAGCAAATTTAACCAGAACCATCTTTTTGTTATGCCCTGGACTCTCCAAATGACCCTGCTTCTCACCCTCTTAATATCAATGGTCCTTATTTATATCGGCATCAGGCTGCGCTGGTCGGTCCGGAGCTCTAATCCCCGGCATACCCGGCTCTTTTATGGTATCTATTTATCAGCCATGACGGCTTTTCTAATATATCCTGTCATGGGTTATATTCAGCATTCATTAGGATATGAGTTTTCCTGGGAATCGGTCTCTCCTCTTTTGATGTATCCATTTTGGTACGGACTGGTCTTTTGGGGCGTGTTATTTAGCTGGTTTTTGGCCGCCGATCTTCTGGCCCTGATTTTCTGGCTGGGCTTCAAAGTGGACCCACCACAATTCAAAACCATGCATGCAAACCTGCTGCTTGGCCTGGCAGGGGTAGTGGCATTGTATGTTGGGGCTAGAATGGTGTGGGACACCCATCGTATAGAGACAGAAGAAATAATCTACAACCTGGATGATCCCAATCTGAAAGGCTTTACAATTGTTCATATTTCCGACCTACAGGCCGACCGTTACACGTCCCGGGCAAAAATGGAACGTTATATGAATAAAATAAACGCGGCCGAACCGGATATGGTCATATTTACCGGTGACCTGATTACTGAAGGGCCTGATTATATCATTGCGGGTGCTGAGGCTATAGGCCGGACCGAATCTGAGTATGGGGTATATGCCGTTATTGGCGACCATGATTACTGGGCGGGGGAAGAAAACGTTGTTGAGGAGCTTGAGAACCAAGACGTGATTGTACTGCAGGATGAAAATCAATGGATTGAGCACAATGGCTCCACCATCAAACTGACGGGCGTGACGGAGATTTATAACCAGAAGATCGATCCCACAAAACTACAGAATCTGCTGAATGAAGACCGGGAGGAATCATTAAGCATCCTGATGACTCACCAGGCGACCGATAAGATTATCCATTCCACTCATGATTCCGGCTACCATCAGCTGCTGGCCGGACACACCCATGGCGGACAAATTAAGGTCCCTTTCTTTTTCTATCACCTGTCCGGTGCCCGCAGGGATACCCCTTATGTTCAAGGCACATGGTGGATGAATAATATGCTTTTCAACATCAACAGCGGCCTGGGCTTTACCCTTGCCCCGGTACGATATAACGCACCGGCAAATGTATCGGTTATAACGATTCGTTAGAAGCGCAAGATCTTGCGTTTCTATATTTTTTATATCCCCAAAGGATTATCATCAGGAACCGGTCTTTTTAGGTGAAGATTGCATGCCATGTTCACTTTTTCTATAAAATAAGCGGAGAGCAATGGTGATTCTTTTTCAATATTCTGATGAACAAAAAAATAAAGGTTTTTCAATCCTTGAGAGCGCCACTTTACAACGCGTTCTATCCAATCGTCCAATCGGTTATAATCACTTTCATGATTAGCCCCAACATATCTTATAAATGCGGAATCACTGGTTAAGCGCATATGAAGTAAATCTCTCCTTCCGGCCGTATCTACAATAATATTGGTCCTGCGATGCTCCTCCAGGAGCCGGCAATAATCATTATATACATCCTGGTCTTTAAACCAATCCGGGTTCCGCAGCTCCAGGGCTAAAGGTATATCTTCAGGGAAATTCTCAACAAACTCTTGTAATCTGTCAAAGTCTTTAGGTTGAAAATTATTATGCATCTGCAGAAACACCATCCCTAATTTTTCTTCAAATCCGTACAACGCATCACAGAATTCCAATACAGGCTGTTTAACTTCGTTGAGTCGTTTTATATGGCTTATTCTACTTGGGATTTTTGGGAAAAACTTGAAGCCATCCGGTGTTTTGGAAGCCCAGGTTAGTACCTGTTGTTTGCCCGGGGCCCTGTAAAAGGTTGCATTCAATTCTATAGCATTAAACCGGGATGCATAATAGGTTAATTCATCCTTTGTCCCCCGGGGATAAAAGCCCTTCAGGTCCTGCTTATTCCATTTGGCGCAGCCGACATACACTTCAAAGGGCTTATCTTCATTAAATGTGTTTAGTATTCCGGCCGTATCCTCATGATCTTCCGGTAAGCTAAAATCAATCGCTCCCGGGTCTTTAACCTGTCCAAACTTCATGTTTTATAATTTTGGAAATTTATAAGATCTAAATGCATGACTATATTCCCGCTGCTGCTCCCGTCATATTGGTAATTGATATAACAGAAACATCTTCAGCACCGGCAAGGTTCAAAAGTCCTACAAGGGCAGCGATTTCGGGAAAACAACGCATTACAATGGAAATACCCTCTGTAGCATTTATATTCATTATCGTTGATAAGCAAAAGGCTACTCCTTAATTCTTCTTGAAATTATATTAGAAAGTATAGCTGTTTTTTTCCTTAAAAGTGAATAGCCGTCTTTTATGATACCATATCTTTTTTTAGGTATACCACCCCATCGCTTATTGAATTCATTTTTTTTAACTTTTCCCAGATCAATTTGCCTCCATTCTACCTCTTCTTGTATATTTACGGATATTTTTTTTAAATCATCTCTATGCAAATGTATTGAATCAGGTGTAAATGCACCCTGAAAACCAGCTTCTTTTAAAGACATAAAGAAATCAAGGTGCTCACCAGAGAAATTCAAGTTTTCATTCCACCTTACCTTTTCAAAACAATTACGTTTTAATAAAATAAGATTTCGCATGTAATTCGCATAGGCATATCTGGTACTACGGTATTCATTATACCTCCAGGATGAATCATCTTTCATATGAAGTATAGATGGCCCATTGTTTTTGAGAATAATATCTCCACTCTTTATTCTCAAGTCTCCTGATTTTATATTTTTTCCCTCCCCTATTTGTCGTTCTATATCACAACAGAAGTCAATACTTTGGTTTTCTAGAACTTTTAATAGACAAGTTATATTAAACTCACCACTTAATTCAAAATCATCATCTACCCTAAGGACGTATTGTTCATCTTTCAAATTATCAATCAGGGCATTCCTTGCTACAGTAACGGCAACAGGCCCATCCCAAACTTTAATGAAATGACCTTGATCTTTTAGTTTTTCGTAGAGATCTGTTTTCCATTCATCTACCGGGTGTTCGTCTGCAATGTATAATCGATATTCGACATCTTCCATCGTGAGCTCAATAGAGTTAAGCAACCATAATAAAGATTTTCTATTAGGTGCTGTTTTGATAATTACCGCTACTTTATTTTCCTTCATTTGTTTATATATCCTAATAATAATCAGTGCATACTTACTCGTATTGTTCCGCCTGTAAACTTTCGTATTTTTTTTAAAGAAATTACTAGATTATCTACTCTTTCATACCTGATATTTTTGTTTGAACAATTTAAGGTTTTGCAGGCCTTTCAGGATCGCTTTGAACGCATAGCATTATGATGCTTAAGATTGTTATCGTTAGCGAGCTTGCCGTATTCATCTGACCCGAGAGCGTAAATAGCAACTTTTTCTTCAACATTACTATGAATACCCCAGCCATAACGCTTAGCAAGCGGTGACGAACGTAAACATGGCTGCCCTTTTGAAAAGAACTTCTCTCGCTCACTTGTCAATGCCTCCACAGAAAGGTCCTGTTTAACAGCGAAAACATGGAAAATTACGTCGTCAGAAGTGTGCTTATAGGGATTGCCTGAAATCAATTCATATTGGATATTTGCAGCCGTTTGATTATTTCCTTTAATCGGCGGTACCTCGCCAGTATTTACAGGACAATCTTCCGCTACTTCAATGAAGGTATTATGATAATTGGTAGTTTTCATTTAGGCCTATTTTTATTAAGTCTGATATTAAGGTCTCACTATAAACCAGATATTACCAAATGGGCTCTCAAACCCGGCAGAATACCGGTTACCCTGTCCATTATATGGCAATCAGGTATAATGTATAATTTACAGTTTATCACCAATTGTTCTACCTTTTACTCATCTCCTTTTTTCTGTCTAGCCCCGGTTATGTTCAGAAAACCGGCTTTACCGAGTTTAAGGGTACGGATTAGGCAAATCACAGTAACCTAAGGTGGATAAAAATTAATGCTTGTTGATGGGACTGTGCGCAAAGGCTAGTTCTGGCCGGAAATCTCGATATCCTTACCCAGAACATCCTGCACGTAAAGCATACCCACGAGGACCATTGTTATTACGGCCAGCGGAGTGGCGAGAACAATACCCGGTACGCCAAACACCATCCCGAAAGCTACAACAGCCAGTATGATCAATCCCGGTGGCATGGAAACCTTATGGCGCTGGACGATGGGCGTAATCACATACCCTTCAAGCTGCTGCACTATGAGATAAACTACCCCGGCCCAAAGTGCCGTATCAGGGCCTTCCGCCAAGGCCAGCAAGATTCCTGGAACTATCGCTACAATAGGCCCTATATAAGGCACAAAATCAAACAATCCGGCAATCAAACCCAAAATGAGCGCGAGGGGAACCCCAGCGATCCATAAACCGATCGTGATGGAAACGCCCACAAAAGTCATGGCGATCAATTGCCCCATCAGCCATTTCCAGAGCGCGTTGCCCGATGCTTCAAGCGCTTCATCAACTCGCTCGGTTCGGTCATGTGTAATCAGCAACAAGATGCCTTTTTTATATAACTCCGGATCTACAGCGAAGAAAACACCTACGAACAGGACAAGTACCAAAGTACCCAGAACATTAATGATGGTAGAACCAGCCTGAAAGATCATTCCACCGGAACCTTCCATTTGATTACTTCCCTCGCCTCCCCCCTCTTGTTCGCCACCACTTCCAGCTGTATTCTCACTATTACTTTCACCTTCATTCTGGCTGCCGCCTTGCTCTTCATTAGCATTTTGCCCGCCCCCCTGGTCATCCAATAAATATTCACTTATCGGCCAATTCCGCATACTCTGCTGCATTTCAGAAATCTGTTGGGGAAGCTGTTGCGTAAGTTGTGCAAACTCATTTGATACCTGAGGCCCGAATATCAAGACGAACAGGCCAAGAAACAGGATTACCTCTAATCCCGCGCCTACCAATGACCATGGCCTTGATATTGGCAGAATGCGACGTAAACCACGAGCCATTCCGGCTATAATTACACCTACAATTACGCCTCCCAGAGCGATCAACAGCGCATCTTTAATTTGCCAAAAAAATAGCACCACCGCTAAAATGGCTACAACTACAAGTGTGTACCGGGCAATAGTGCTCGCCGGTACAGCATTGCTTTCTCTTGATGTCATAAGTTATCTTTTAGAACCTGTTAACCGTTTTTATTTTTAAAAAAATGTTTAAGTTTGCCGATATTCAACCTGATGCATTTGTCAGAAAGTGCGATACCTGGTCCTTTTGATTAACTGTAAAATAACAACAACCATTCATAATGAACCTATGCATAAATTACAAGCGTATAAGTTTTAATCATGTAAACCAATTTATTATTAATATAAAACCCTATGGGAAATCGAAATGTAATTATTACGGGAGCAAACTCCGGAATAGGCAAGGCGGCCGCCGTAAAGTTTGCGTCTGAAGGATACCATGTAATTATGGCTTGCCGTGACCTGATAAAAAGCAAAAAAGCTCTGCATGAGGTCGTACGTATCTCCAAAAACGAGTTCGTTGAATTGATGGAAGTTGACGTTTCATCATTTGGGTCTATTCGGAAGTTTTGCTCGGAATTTAAGCAAAACCATCAGAAACTGGATATCCTGATTCACAATGCAGGGCATTTTAATCACGGGATGAAAACGTACCAGCTTAGTGCGGATAAAATTGAGCTCACGTTCGCTACCAACACATTTGGGCCATTTCTGATGACAGAATTGCTGCTGGATTATCTTGAAAAGTCTGATGGTCCCAGAGTTCTCAGTGCCAATACCACGAATATCAAGCATTTTTTTAATCCTAAGAGAGAGATCGAATTCGGCAACCTTCAGGGGGAGTACAAAACCAGCAGGCCTTATAATGCGTATAAAATGTATGGTGACTCTAAAATGGGACTGCTTCTGCTCACCTACAAAATGGCTGAGAAATATAAACCATCCGGTGTCAAGGTAAACTCACTTATGGTCCCGGCTGTAAAAGTTTCTGAAGCAACCTTGAAAAGGCTCAACCTTTATTATGGACCCTGGGCCGCCTGATCCAGAATGTCAACCCTTATTCACTATCGCCAAAGCAAATGGCAGATATCTACTTTCAAATCTGTACTTCTGATCGTTTTAATAATACTACAGGTTCGCTTATCAGCAGTGACCTGAATATCATTACTCCTGCCCAAACCAACCTGCCGCTAAATTTCTACACTCTTATCAGTGAGCTCTGGAATACAAAGCATATGCCGGCCTATGCAACCAATCCTGAACATATAAACAAAATGTGGGCGTTGAGCAAAAAAGTTGGATACAGAAATAAATGATATTTTAAAACAACCATCTACTATTAAGGAAAATGTCGTGGATGAAATAACCAGGCTAAAACAGCAGTCTGGTCAGGATATTCTTATAACAGGAAATGCTGCTCTCGTACAATCGTTAGAGGAAGCTGATTTAGTTGATGAGTATCGGTTTTTAGTCCATCCCATAATGATGGGGAGAAGCAAATGTTTTTTAAGGACGGGATACATACCCCACTGAAGCATAAAACCAAAACCTTGGCCTGGGGGTCGTTCAGCTTTGTTATCAACCTGCAAAGAAATAGCAAAATATTGCTTTGGCATTAATATAAGTAATTACTTATTCAAACAACCTTCGATCAAACATAAATTCTTCAGTGTGCACAATGTTTATTTGCTGGAATTCGGGATGATGGGGATTTATCATCATATTATAATCACCTTTGGTAACTGCTGAGGGAACTTTCATAAGACAAAATTCACGGTTCAATATAAATTGATCGCCAATTAGTTGCGTAAATTTTAGGGGCGGGTGCATATTCCAGCCTGATTTCAATTGATCGGGCGTAATTTGGGTCATCGTCAGATCATCAGGTACGTAAAGCGTCAGCATTTCGCTGTCATCCGGCATCATGGATACAGGAATATGAACAGCAACCTCCGCCATTGCCAGAGAACGATTCGTGGCCGTATAAATGACTTCAACACCCACGGAATTCCACCTTGCACCCTTAAGAGCGGCGCCTTTGCCGGTTAATTCTGATCCATACTTGGTGCGTGAAATCCTGAATAGTTCCATCTATACAAAGATGCCGTGATCAATGCGATTGAGCTCTCCGCTAAGCAATTCTACGCCGTAGGAATCTTTGAGGAATTCGGAAGGACGAATATTACCCAGGGCGTAACTGGGAGTGTCGAGCCAGAGACGGAGCTTTTCGGAATTGCCAAATACATCTAACCCGAGTATGCAAATTTCCGCGATTTGTATGATCTTTTCAGAATGTATTCTTTTGAAACGCCGTTCTTCTTTTTCGTAGCGTTGCAGGGATTTAGTAGATATTTCAAGGATATCGGCCCAATTATGATCGGAGAAGGGAGCCAGTTTCTGTACCTCGCGGAAGAGCGAATATGGAACTCCGGTACGTATCATGTGGGTGATGAGAAGCTTATCCGTAAAAAAATCTTTTGGGCGTAGGAGTTGATCTGGTTGGTATGCAACCGAAGTTTCATTTACAAGCCCCTGCATTTCTTTATTAATATTGTTATTACTCATGGCGACACCTTATTAGCTTAGAATTTTGTCTATAACATAACGACAATTTTCTTTTATTCAAAACCTCTCTACCAAATGTTCTTCTTTAGGATACATTTTTTATAACCCAGGAACATATTTAAAAATAAGGATAGCTTATGCTCCCCTTTATAGAACGTCTACCTTTTGTATCGTTAGGATAAAATATTGGATGGCATAAAAGCACCCCTAATATGGCATTTATACACTTTGCGGCAATAGTCTTTCTCAGCGAAATTAACAGGAGCAAATAAATCATTAAAGAACTTAATATTATGAAAAAGCTATTGTTAACCCAATTTGATTTGCATCACCGTCTATACAATAATGTACTGGCCGGTTTCTCCGACCAGGAAACCAATCAACGGCTGAGGGGTTTTAAAGATATGAACCATATTAAATATTTAGCCGGACACCTGCTCAATTCACAATATGGTTTGGGTATGTTAGCCGGCATCGATCCCGAGGTAAAGTGGAATGACCTTTTTGCCGTTATGGGCGCATCCGAGGCTAAAGATAATTTTCCGTATCCGGATATAGAAGAAATAAAGGCAGAATGGAACCATATGCATAATGATATTCGGAATGGACTGGACAAACTTACAACTGAGGATTTAAATAATAAACCTCCGGCACCCTTTAACCAGATCGCGGAAACGGCCGGCGACCTTTGGGCGTTTATCAATCACCATCAGGCATACCATATTGGGCAGATAGGAATACTGCGTAGAGGGTTTGGGAAAGAGCCGATGAGTTATCAGTGATCAGACAAGAGGAGCTCAACAGGAACGGCCCCCGCTAATGGATTTATTGTATTCGCTGTGATGAGGTCCTGAAAGCAGGGTGATTCAAAAAGAAATAATCCTCCATCATCTCTAAAAACAACTAAAAGAACAACTATTATGAAATCAGTAAATCCTTACCTCACCTTTAGCGGCAACACCGAAGAAGCCTTCGAATTCTATCAAACAGTCTTTGGCGGCGAGCTCCAAATCGAGCGCTACAAAGACCTGGACGACAACATGGGAGCGACCGGAGAAGACTTGAACAAGATCGCAAATGTTGCGCTGCCTATCGGCGGAGGCACCACGCTCATGGGAAATGATGTGCTGGAATCTATGGGACATTCTTTAACAGCCGGGAACAATTTCTACATTAACCTTGAAACCGAAAGCGAAGAAGAAACAGAACGGCTGTTCAACGATTTGTCGGCTGGCGGGGAAATCGAGATGCCCCTCCAGGACACCGGGTGGGCCAAAAAGTTCGGCATGTTTGCCGACAAGTTTGGCATCCGTTGGATGGTGTATTTTACCGAGAGCTAAGTATTCAGCCGGAGAAACCATGATGCTTATAGGTATTAGAACCCAGAGGTTTCATAATTCTATGGGGTTCCTTTTCCCTGCAATCTATACTGAAGGAAAATCATAATGACAAACAAAAAAAAATCTCTCCCCGAAATTGTATCACGCGAAGAATGGGTCCAAGCCCGCAAGGAGTTGCTCAAGGAAGAAAAAGAGCTGACCCGGCGCAGCGATGAGCTTGCACAAAAGCGGAGAAAACTTCCGTGGGTGCACGTCGATAAGGAGTATATTTTCGAAACCAATGAAGGGGAAAAAACGCTGAAGGAGCTTTTCGGCGGACGCTCGCAGTTGCAGGTTTTCCACCTTATGTTTGGTCCGGATAATGCTGCCGCCTGCCCGGGCTGTTCATTCATGGCGGACCATGTGGAAGGTGCAGTAGCCCACCTGAACCACCGCGATGTAACATTTCTCGCCGTATCCCGCGCCCCTCTTGAAAAGCTGAATGCCTATAAGCACCGAATGGGCTGGAGCTTCCCGTGGGTATCATCAAGCGAAAATAACTTCAACATTGACTTTGCCCTGTTCACAGAGGAGCAAAAACGAACAGGGACGGGATTTAACTTTGGCACATCAAAAAGGGCCGGTCTCCGGCTTGCACCAATTGCCCCCAATGGGGAGGAACTGCACGGCCTGAGCTCCTTCGCACTGGAAGATGGGGTAGTGTACCATACCTACTCCTGTTACGACCGCGGCACCGATGTGCTGCACGGAACCTGGCAGTTACTCGACCGGGCACCAAAAGGACGCGGTGACGATTTCACCGGCTGGCCCCGCCGTCATGACGAGTATGACGAGTAAAAGGGAAATCAGGGGGCTGGAGGTTTTGGAAACCTCCAGGGCCTGATAGCTAAATTAACTAAAGGAGTTTCATCATGTTTAAAGACACCAAAGCATTCAGCGGTTTTTCAGTTAACGATATAGCACAGGCAAAAGGATTCTACGAACAAACGCTCGGGCTGAAAGTTTCAGAGGATTCCGGGATGGGTATTCTCGTGCTTCACATTACGACCGGCACAGAAATACTGATCTACCCCAAAGGGGCTGATCATCAGCCGGCAGCCTTCACCATACTGAATTTTCCTGTTGACGATATAGATGAAGCCGTGGATGAACTCAACCGGCGCGGCGTGCACTTCGAGCACTACAATAATTCCGACTTGCCCCAGGATGAAAAAGGCATCTTTCGTGGTCTTTCCCGTGACGGAAGTCCGGACATCGCATGGTTTAAAGATCCTGCCGGAAACATTCTGTCTGTGCTTAAGGAGGAGTAAAATGAAAAAAAACACAAACAGTATTGAACCCATCCGATTTGAAGAAAGCAAAGAATTGCTTATTGCAGAACTCGGTGAAAATTATTTGTTTGGCAGCCCAATGGACCCATCGGAACAATGGCAGGAATTTGGTGCTTACCTGGGAAATATCCCCAGGCAGAAAGAGAATACAGCTTACGGGTTATGTATTGACCTGAATAATGGGAAAGGCATTGAATACGTATGTGGAGTGGAAGTTACCGACATCAAGAGGTTACCGGAACCTTTCACCCACAAGGAACTACCACCGCAAAAATATGCCGTGTTTGCTCATGAAGGTCATATTTCCACTATCCCCCAAACCTGCGATGCTATCTGGAAAGAATGGACTCCGGGATCGGGTTATGAAAAGCCTGAAGATGCCGATTTCTTCTTCGAACGCTACGGGGAAGGATTCGATCCTAAAAAAGGTTTCGGTGATATCGAAGTATGGGTGCCCGTAAAAACGAAAGGATAATATTGTAAATATAGGGGGGGTGTCTCAAAAACCCATAATGCTCCGCGAGCGTCCACGCTTAGCGAGGAATGAAACTCATACGGCACGAGTGTACACGGGGGGCTGTATCAAAAGGTCCGATCAATTCAACTAAGCCTTATTTATTTAACCGCAAAACCGGCGGCCTCCGGTCG
>JBBDMV010000020.1:0-38824 GCA_040878115.1 Balneolales bacterium | reverse complement strand
AGTGTGGTACGGGCGGGACGCCCATACCGGCGATGTGGGATAACCGTACTGCGGGAGGACCATTTGAGAATCCGGCTGCGCTCTTTTAGACTAACGTTGTGTATTAAGTTGTTGTACAATAATATACGTCAGGTTGAGCGCAGCGTAGCGAAGTCTAAACCTTGGTGGATTACATTAAAAAGGTTTTCGACTTCAGTTGGGACGCCGGAACAGGCATCTTGCCTGTTCCACACTATGCTGCGGCGTCTCGCCGCTACACCTTTTCCGTGACTGCGCATGATGCCGTAATTGTAAATACGTGGTTTCTTTTCATGAATACAAAATTCTGGATTTGCAATCAGTACATTTGAGGCGGAAACCTGTTTACAAAAATTAAAAGTTTATACGTTTGCAAGATGATCTTCTGCAGCTCTTGAATATACTTTCATTAGATTAACCGCTTGAATTTCTGTAGTGAACTCTTTTTGGTACCTGTAATGACCGAGTTTGCCCATATCTTCCGCCAATCGGGGATCTCTTATTAATTTGGCCATTTTTATAGACATCTCCCTAATATCTTTTCGCTCTACCAGGTAGCCTGTCACATTATCATCAAGCCATTGTGAAATTCCTCCTGCATCGAATGCGATTACAGGTTTAGAGGCTGCCATTGCTTCGAGGCCTATAGTGCCAAAAACTTCATTCCAAACGGATGGTACAGCCAGCATGCTGCAATGATGAAATAATGCTGAAAGTTCCTCCCCTTCTCTCCAACCCAATATCCTGACACTTTCTTCCAGTCCCAACCTTTTGATGTGGTTTTCAATATTTGTCCGGTGTGGACCGTCACCCACCAATACAAGTTTTTTTCCTAAATTTACGATGTATGAGAAAGCGTCAATGAGATATTCTACACCTTTTGATTGAGAGAAACGCCCAACATATAAAATATATCCGGGTTCTAAGGAGTCAACAGGCTTTACAGAGCTTTGAACAAATCTGTTCCTATCAACAGCATAGGGTATAACACTAATTTTATTAAATGCAATACCTGCCTGAGTTGCCCTTCTGCGCATATAGTCTGATGATGCAATAAAGCTTACATTGTCATCCCACATCTTCTTCTTTCTATAAGCGTTTACAACGGTTGATATTAAGTTTTTAGGGTGTCTGTGGTTACACCCTTTTAAATAGGCGTTAGGTAAGCACTTCCAACCGGTGGAAAGGGGGCAGATGTCGTCGGACCTTGCAAAGAATAAATCGTTACCGGGGCACCACCACCCATAGTTATGCAAATGAATAACGACGGGCAGTTTATCAGTCAAATATTGCACCAGCCCAAGATTTTTAACCTCATGAATATGGACCAGATCTATATTGTTGCTGATAAGCACTTGTTCAAGCGTAGGCTTCCACTTATCCCTTGAACTACTTGTTTTATTTATATCCGGTAAATAAATATTTTCTTTAATCCCAGCCGGCAAATTTTCGACCTTCTCCGCCGTCAGGCAAATAATTTCCGCTCCATTTATAGTGAGTTCAGGTGCAAAATCCCGGATCATTTGGGTGATCCCACCACCTGCTGTTGATAGGTTCTGATTGATATGAAGAATGTTCAATATTTTATCCGCTTTACGTCAATAAACAATTAGTTTTTTATGGCTGGTAAAGTTGTTAGTTATCATGTTCATTTTTCCAGCAATTTTGTTTGCCGAAAGGCCTAAAGAAGTTAATCCAGGTTATTGATGCTCAGTCTGCTAATGACTTATAAGGATGCTGCACGTTTTTTTAAAGAGCATGCGGAGAGCAGGTAAAATCCAAACCTAAGCCGAAGGAATAAAACCATAAACAGACATGTTGAAGAATTTGGCGTCAGGTAAAGCCACATCTAAGCCAGAAGGGGTTTTTTACTTTTCTTTTGATGTTGCTTCGGTGCCACCAGGTTCATTCGGTAAACGAATATGAAGGCCCAGGGCCTTATTTGTTTTTCTGAACGGTACGTATTTTAGTACCTTGAGAAAGATATAGCTTGCCCATATTGTAGAGCAAAGGATTAATGTTTTTGACACACTATCAGTGGATGCCATTAAGAAAGCCATTATTCCCAAAAAGATACTGGCAAGGTAAAGTATAATTACTGTATGCCGATGCGTAAAACCGAAGCGCTTAACCATTCGATGGTGGATATGATCAGAATCCGGGCGGAATAACGGCCTCCTCTCCAGTGATCGACGCAATATAGCCAAACTGGTATCTAATATGGGCAAGCCCATGCATATTACAGGAATGATGAAGGTCAGCAATGAATCGGCCCTGTTCATGCCGCTTAAAACATAGGTTGCTAATAAAAATCCTATAAACAAAGAACCTGTATCCCCCATAAAAATGCTGGCTGGACTAAAGTTATAGCGGAGAAATGCCAATAGTGCCCCCGAAATCACGGTAACCAGAACGAGGTGCTCGTATTGCCCTCCGACACCATATGCTGCACTCAGGCTGATGAATGAAATTAATACCACCCCTGCTGCCAAACCATCCATACCGTCGAGTAAATTTACAGCATTTATGATTCCGACTATTATAAATACCGTTAAAGGAATTCCTACGAAACCCAAATCAACCATGCTGCCGGTTATTGGATTATGTAATGCCGTAATTTGATATCCCCCGCTAACCATGATCAAGGCTACTGTAATTTGAAGCAAGAACTTTTTTTTGAATTCCAGATTTTTGGCATCATCATAAAAGCCAGTCGCTGCCATAATCACTCCACTAACCATTATATAAATGCCAGGAAGTTGTATTATTCCATCTTGTGGAAGAGAAAATATGGCCTTCAGCAATGTAAAGTAACCAAGACCTAAGAAGAAAACCCCTACTATGGCCAAGCCTCCGATATTGGGTATTGGTTGCTTATGGATTTTACGTTCGTCATCAGGGTCATCCGTCAAGTTATACCTGCGGCCGAGAGCTCTAACCGCATGTATTAATAACATGGCCGTAAATAAGCAGAATATCAGGCCCGTAAAAAAAATCCAGGTCACAAGGTAACTCTCTTGTACGAACATATTGTTTTAGACTGCCATTAATTTAAAATCCGGGCTTCTGTCCAGCAGTTCATCGTGGGTGCCGGATGTTTTGATTTTTCCTTCTTTCATAAAATAAAGTCTATCGCAATTCCTGACGGTAGTTAGCCGGTGTGCAATCATAATCATGGTGCGATCGCCTCTCATTTGTTCCAGGGCCTGAATGATATTTTTTTCAGTCACATTATCCAGAGCGGATGTTGCCTCGTCCATGACCAAAACTTCAGGATTATGATAAAAGGCCCGGGCAATGCCTATTCTCTGACGTTGACCGCCTGATAGCATGATACCATGTTCACCAATAATGGAGTCAAATCCTTTAGGCAGGTTTTGTATCAATTGATCAAGTTGAGCAGCTTTTGTTGCAGCGAGCAGCTTGTGCTCATCTATATCTTTTTCATTCAGACCAAAAGCTATATTGTTTTTAATGGTATCATCTGAGAGATAAATAAATTGTGGGATGTATCCTATCTTGGATTGCCAGCCTCTTGGATTTGTTCTGATATCCTGTCCATCAACCTTAATAGATCCTTTTGTGGGGGGCAAAAGACCTAAAAGGCAATCTACTACTGTAGTTTTGCCGGCTCCTGAAGCCCCCACAAAGGCTATAGAATCTCCTCTTTGTATTTCGAGGTCCACGCCATTTAAAGCCTGGGCTTCTGCGTTTGGGTATTTGTAATGTAGATTCTCAATTTTAATATTATCTTTTAATGACAAGGTCCTGCTTGTACCATTTCCGTTATGATGAATTTCTGATGGTAAATTTTCAAGTTCTTTTAAATCATCATGCACTGGGCCTACCGCGAAGATGTTGAACTGAATTTTAGTATAATTTCCTACCACATCCCGAAAAGCAGGCATAAGACGGACAACAGAAACGGCAAATAATGTCAAAACCGGGATGACTGATTGTACGGTTCGGCCTTGAAGTACTAATATAAGGGCGATTAATAACATTCCACTTACGGCAACGGTTTCGATAAATGGTTTAGGAATTTGGTTGGCTACAGCTATATAACGTCCTGCGATGGCATTACGAGTAGCGCTGACCTTAAATTTATTGAGAAAGAAAGGTTCACGCCTAAGTACTCGTGCGTCTTTTAAGCCACCTAAGCCCTGGTTTATCGCCTGTATCATGGTCCACCTGTGACCTTGCTGTTCAATGCCATACAATTTTACCTTACGTTTTACCAGTTGCAAAAATGCTACACTGGCAAACCCAAGTACTCCCAATGTAACGACAGAAATAACAGGCTCAACAGCAATTAACAAAATGAAGATGGCAAATATCATGAGCGATTGCATGATGAGTTGTAGCGCATTCGTCAAGACCTCCATGATAAGATTTACTTCAGAGTTGATGTTTCGAAGTAATTCCGCTGTATTTCTTTGAAGATGAAAGGTGTATGGAGCCCCCATATAAGCGGAGAACAGCCTGGTACTCAAATTGACTTGCCGGTTTTTGATAAATTTAGCTTTCCAATAAAAAAGCAACGATAAATAGGTGTTTTTAACCAGATAGATGATGATAAGGGCTAATGCACCCCAAATTAATAACTGGTCGGAAGTGGTTATTCCATACCTATTCAAAGTAGAGGCTACGAAATCATATTTCATTATTCTTTCGGGATCAGACACAACCCCGACAAATACAGGTATAGCACCGACACCAGCAACCTCTAATAAAGCTCCGAACAGAATTAACCCGAACAACATCAAACTTCGCCATTTATCTCTTGCACTAAATAGGCTAAAAAATTTCTTGAAACTATCTATCATTAAACTGCCCGGTATGTTTTTATAAAGAAAATATTTTGTTTCCAGCGATCACTAAGAGAAAATAAAACCTGTTAATCATAAAAATGATTGCTGATGCCACACTTATTATTGTTGCAGCACCACTTCATGGGTACCGGGGGTTAATTGTTATGGTAATCTCTTCCATTCATTTTTTTTTATATTATACATGACAATTAGATGATTCGGGATCGGCAACCATAACAGCGGGAAGCTTAACCTTCACAGCTTGATTAATAGAATTTATTCTTACCAACAGATGGGTTGAACCATAATGCTCTAATATTTCGCCCTCCAGGCCCTCCATAGGGCCCTCGTTGATCCTAATCTTCTCCCCCCGCTTTGGGCGTGGGCTGGCCATAACTTGCAATGAACCCGGCTGCATCTGCATCAGGTTAATCTGCTCAATTTCGGCGGAGCTTATTTCCACCATCTGTTGATTATATATTAGATTCCTGACTATTCCTGGGCTCTCTAATACTTCGATCCTTTCATATTCATCAACAAGGGCAAATATATAGTTGGGGAATAAGGGTAATATGACTTTCTTTTTCCGGTCCTTCCATTGTCTTACTTTTATACATTTGGGAAGAAAAACCTGAATTCCTTTTATTTTTAATTGTGCTTCGCAAACTTTCTCCGATCTGGCCCTTGTGTAAAAAACAAGCCATTTTTTTTTGTGGTTATTTTTGCTGTTAGTCATCTTTTGCCAAATAGATTTATGATAAGCCAATATTATTTATATGATTCTAAATAATTGTTTTTGATTAAAGCTTTCAAAGAATTTCTTAAGGTATTCTCAAGGTATATTTTATTTAGTATCTACATCCGAACATAACGAGTATTTTCAATTTTGCTTTCATTATAAACCTCTGAACAAATGAAAGCCAGACTTACCCTATCTTTTATAGGTCCTTTTTCAACTTTACATATTCTTGAATTACTTCTGCTATGACTTCATCCTTTTCTACGATTTTTGCTCTTAACCTGGAGTTTTCCTGCTCAAGAGATCGATTCTGACTGTCGTTGCCATTTTGGAAAGCAATTTTTCCATTCATGAACAATTGCTTTTGCCAATGATAATATTGGCTGGGTTGAATATTATGTTCGTCACATAATTCGCTCACAGCCATACCGTCAATCAGGCGTTTACGTATTATCGTTACCTTTTCTTCTGGTGTAAAGTTAGATCTTCTTTTTTGTACTTTCATGATTATTAATCATGCTTGATCAGCGTTTGAAATGTAGTTTTTTATTTTAATGAAATTGAACAGAAAAAGATTTTATCGCTTCCCTTATATATATTTCAGGTACTGTTCATCATTATATAATGGATATAAAACAAGTTTCTCCAAGTACAGCTTCGCCATCTTAACTACACAGGCAGTTAATTTTAACGAAGAAATAAAGCGTGTATATCAGATGATGCAGGCATATTTTGTCATTAGAAAGTATGCACTTCAATTATAATATATATATACTAGTATAACAAGTAATTATATTATTATAATTATAACTTCTCACCATCATTAAGGGAATTTTATTATATCTTTCATATGTATCATTACATTTTTAGACATCCCTCATCATAAACACAGGCCTCAATATCACTTTAATTTAAAACCTCAATCAGCACTCATTTTTTATTCAATAAGCTATCTTCAGTTGAGCTTATAAAGCCTGGTTTTTATAAACTCTGATTTCAATTCCTGGACAAATGTTAAGAGGGCATAATTAATCATCTTTGATAGATGAGTGGAGCATCGTATCTTTTCGTTTACGTAAGCGTTTTAATTAAATACCATAATTTCACATGGCAAATCAAAAGTTTAGATCGCATCACGGTATGGTAGATATACTACCTGAAGATGTCGATAAATGGCTGCATCTTGAAAGAATTGTCCGTGAAGCTGCCCGCAAGTTTGATTTTGAGGAAATCCGAACCCCGGTTTTGGAACCCACCGAATTAATTGCCCGGGGGATTGGCCAATTGACAGACATTGTCAGCAAGGAGATGTTTACTTTTAATCGTGGCAAAGATAATTACGTTCTACGTCCTGAGGGTACCGCCCCTGTAGCCAGAGCTTATGTTCAACACCATATGAGCCAGCTTGGTGGCAGTCAAAAGCTTTTTTATATAGGGCCTTTTTTTCGCGCTGAAAGGCCACAAAAAGGCCGGCAACGGCAGTTTCATCAATTCGGTGCGGAACTTATCGGCAGCCCTCACCCCTTGGCTGATGCCGAAGTTATAGGTTTTATGATGGAAATCTATAAAAGGGCCGGTATAGAGAATACCGTTCTTGAAATAAACTCAATTGGCGATCCCTCAAGTCGATCGAATTATAAAGAAGCGTTGAAAAACTATTTTAAACCGCAACTTGCTCAGATGAGTGACCTTTCCCGGCAACGTTTTGAGACCAACCCGATGCGCATTCTTGATTCCAAGGAAAAAGAAGACCTGCCTCTTCTTAAGAATGCTCCGGTCATAGCTGATTATTTAAGCGAAAAGAGCACCGAGCATTACAAGCGCGTTAAGCTTTACCTCGATTCTCTGAACATCCTATATCGCGAAAATCCCTATTTAGTACGCGGCCTCGATTACTATACCGAAACCGCATTCGAACTAATTAGCCCGAATTTGGGTGGACAGGATGCCCTGGGCGGTGGCGGCCGTTATGATCTGCTGATTGAAGAGGTCGGGGGGCATCCGACCCCGGCTGTTGGTTTTGCCTGCGGAATCGAACGTTTGTTCATTGCCGCAGAAGCTTTGGACGTAAATTTACCCCCCCCCAAATTCCTTGATGTCTACATCGTTACCCGTGGCAAACGTGCTCAGGACTGGGCTTTGGGTAAATTGCCTTACCTCAGGGAGATCGACCTTTCGTGCACGATGGATTATTTAGGTCGTTCGTTGAAAGCCCAGATGAAAGAGGCCAACAGAAAAAAATCAAAGTACGCCATTATAGTGGGTGATGATGAACTAGAAACCGAAAAGTACACATTGCGAAATATGGAATTAAGTAATGAGGAGCAACTTGACTTTGATCAAATAGTTGAAATCTTATCACAAGAGCAAAAACGATTTTCAACTAAAGGCTGAAAAAGGAGATGAAAAGAATATTTATCGCCATTATTATTCTTATTGCCATAATTCTGCTGGCCAATTGGTGGTCGGGCAGAATAATAAGCAGTCAAATAAACATCCAGCTTACCCAAATATTGGGTGACGATCAGGCTGCCGGCTTGAATTATGATCATATAAACGTCAGCCCGATTTTATCCCAAATAACCTTCAACCAGTTTAGTTACCGACATACGAATAATGTTGAGTTTAAAGCTGAAACCATCCGAACCTCCCTTACTTACAGTGACTTTTTAAGTCTACTATTCGGGAACCCATCAAAAGCTTTCAACGAAATATCGCTCCTTTCCATGTATATTAATAACTCATCGTGGATTGATTATAATGATTCGAACGAAATAACGCTGGTCGATGGCTTCTTTATCTTAGAGGGTAATATAGCCGAAATATTACAGGCAGCAACACAGAAACGGCTTCCTTCTATTCCTTTTAATCTTGAGGTAGATATGTACGAGCTAGAGGATCAGGATTTAAATGTTTCACAAAGTTTTTTACCAAGCTTCGAACAGTCTGACAGATACGATTACATTGAAAGTATTAGTGGTAAATTTGATTACGATCCTGTTTTGGAAGAGATCCATGCCAGAGACGCCCTGGTGAGAGCGCCTTTTTTAGATCTTGAGTTTGACGGCACCGCAAGTTTCGATTCGGTTGAATGGTCATTCTTGCCCCGCAACCTTAACATCAACTACACACTTAACGCTCAACCTATCGGGGTCAAATTCAATATTGGCCCTGAAATAGGGCAAATTGCCTTTGATGATATGAAAGTACAATCCACGACGTCTTTCGATACTGATGATATTCAAGCTTCCTTGCTCAACCTATTACTTTCAGAGGGTGAAACCTTATTCCACTTGAGCCGAATCAGGATTCATCCTTCAGATAACATCTTACAGGAATATGGGATGTTCTCCCAGACGTTCGGTCTTGATTTAGAGTCTATTTTTCTGAATCGGGTTGCGGGAAGTTACGCACTCGAGAATAATCGTTTATTATTAGATGATACCAAGCTGGAAACCGATTTTTTTACCGCTACCCTGGACGCAGATATCTCTTTAAGTGAATATTGGAAGCAATCGGTAATCAATGAAGGCAGCCTGCGAGTCTCTGATATGTCATCAGATATAGAAGAGTTTTTCAATGATATAGAAGTTCTTTTTGACACAGAGTGGCAAAGAGACAATGGCGATATCCTGATCTACTTCGGTGGTTCGGTTTCTTCACCAGAAATCATCAAATAAAATAATCAAACAGCTGCATTAACTTCCTGAAAGGTTTTATGATAATCATGAAACTCTTTAATGCCATCATCCCCCATATACCGCTTCAAAATAAGGTCATCGGTTTTTGTCAGGTCAACTAAAATCAACCCATCCAATACATCACTGAAGTCGGGATCAACATTAAAGCCTAATAATTTACCACCTAACTTCAGATACTGTTTAAGTAATACAGGGATACCTTTTTCGTCGCTTTCAAACTCAGATACAAGTTCCGAAACATCTTCAATATTGTTGATAATGGTTTTTTTTAGGTCCAGCCCCTTAATCCGCCGTGTACGAAAAGGGGTTTTAGGTTTGACTTTTCGAGCTAGTTCAGGTAAATAATTATTGATTTTGAGAAAAGTAACCATCAGGTGCCGTGAAAAAGTGTGATAATCTCTATTAATACTCACCGGGCCAAACAGAATCTTATATTTTGGGTATTTGACTACATAGTGGCCAATCCCTTTCCAAAGTAGAAGCAACGGGGTGTAAGATCGCTGGTACTCCGTGCGTATAAAAGAACGCCCCATCTCCAAAGCAGGATCAATTTGTTCAAAGAGTGATGGTTTGATGTCAAATAGGGTTGTTGTATATAAACCTTCCTGACCAAAGTTCTTTATGATTTCATCAGTCCGGCCCAGCCTATAAGATCCTACTAATTCACAGGCTTTGTTGTTCCATATAAAAAGATGAACGTATTTATCATCAAAATCATCCAAGTCAATAGATCCACCTGTTCCTTCACCTGTTTCTCGAAATGTAATTTCACGAAGCCGGCCTATCTCACGTAAAATGTTTGGAATTTGTTCTGCCGTCGCATGAAAAACGGTATTATCCCTCGCCTCTAATAAGCATTGAGACGATGGCAAGTTATTTATATCATCTAGCAGAAGGTTTTCAGAGACAGGATTGATTACAGGCTCCAGGTCTTCTTTGTTTACTTGAAGGGAAAAACTGGCTTTTTCACCATCTTCTTCCTCAGTACGGTTTTCCAACAGGTAACTGCGCTGACGAAGGTAGGTTGTCATCTCACTATCTGTTTCAAACGCAAAAAGCTTTTTAGGACTAATCAGCTTACCAACACGAATTTCAATATCCTTATCTCTTTTATTACAGAGTTCATGGGGAAGCATGACCGTGCGAAGCTTGGGATGGATTAACCCAAGGATTTGGAATAGTGCTCCATTAAAACCATTAAAATATACAGGTAATACCGAGGCTCCTGTTTTGCGTATTATTTTGGATACCGTATCGCTCCATTCGGGGTCGGTAACTTTTCTTTTTTGCATCTGCAGGTGAGAAACCTCTCCGGCCGGAAACATTCCCAACATCCCACCATTTTTAACAAAAGAGATCGTTTTTTTCAACGCAGCAAGATTAGCACGGGCCGACTCCTTTCCCCCAAATGGATCAACAAAAAGGAATAAATCCTGGCTTTCGGGTATACGCTCAAGCAGATAATTAGCCATTACCTTCACATCTGGCCTTACGGATTTCATAATTGATGCAAGAATAACGCCTTCGATACCACCAAATGGGTGATTGGCCGTAATTATAACAGGACCGTTTTCAGGTATGCGTTCCAGATCACGTTCAGAAATCAGGTATTGGATGTTCATAGTCTCCAGAATTTTCTCGAAGAACTGACGATCATCATCCTTTTTTAAAGCGTCAGCATATATCTCGTTCAATTCCTTTAGGGAAAGAAAGCGCTCTAATGAGCTTGCAACCAAAGAAAATAGTTTTCTGCGAAATGGGTCTTTATAAGAAACGTCGAGGCTAAATATTTTTTGAGCGTTTTTGCTCATGCACTGCTCCAGTTAATTTTCTTTTATATTTTTTTATTATGACTACGTAAAAGCTGTAATTATTATTTGTTAACAACTAACTGTCAGGAAACTCATTTAACAGTCATAAATAAGTAAAATGTTTACTTAAGGGGATTTAAGGGTATTCTGATATAATGGGTGTATAAGCTGATTAATTAACTTCCTAAAATTGAGGCTTTGCGATAATATACATCTTGCTCCAGTTAATTAAAATACTTAATGAATAAAGCAACAAGAGCAGAACGATAAACTGAACTTAGTTTTTGTTTCTATAACATCTTTGCCATACTAAGCCGTTAAAAAACGTAACTTATTATTTTCAAACACTACTAATACGTTTATAATGCCTGATTTTGAATTAGATGAAGATCTGGGAATTGAAAATCAAGAAAAGCAAAAAACCGACGAACCACCTAAATATAAAGTGATCTTGGTCAACGACAACTATACAACTTTTGATTTTGTTATCGAGATTTTAGTTTCCATATTCAGTAAAAATGTGCCTGATGCAGTGAGCATCACCACGGATGTCCACAAAAAAGGTTCTGGATTGTGTGGGGTTTACGCCAGAGAAATTGCTGAAACAAAACTAGAAATGGTAAAGCAAGCTGGCGATGAGGCTGGTTTCCCACTTCGATGCGTTATGGAGGAAGAATGATTAACAAAGAAATGGATAATATATTAAGAAGTTCCTATTTACTGGCATCTCACCAAAAACATGCCTTTGTCTGCCTTGAACACCTTCTTCAGGCTATATTGAAGGATGTTAACGGTATCAAAATCATTAAAGCTTGTGGCGGAGATGCAGATGAACTAAATAAAGATATTGAAACTTACTACGAAACCCTTGAAAAAAACACAACCGAAGGATATGAACCCATTCATACGGTAGGCTTCAAACGTTCATTACATCGCGCCCTGGTCCATGCTCGTTCTGCTGAGCAGGAACAAATCGGTATAGGAGATGTGCTTATCTCCATTTTAGAAGAAAAAGACAGTTTCGCTAATCATTACCTGAATAAAAACGGGGTAACCCGCATGGATTTGCTGAACTATATATCACATGGTATAGCGAAGCCTGGGTTTGAACAAGCTGGAGAGGAGCCTGGGGCAGAAGACGCTTCTGATGATCAGAGAAAGGATAAGAAAGCAAGCTTTCTATCTCTCTATACCCAGGACTGGACTGCCCTGGTTAACGAAAACAAGTTTGATAAAGTCATTGGCCGGGAAATGGAAATTCAGCGTAGCATTGAAATTCTCAGCCGGAGAAGAAAAAATAACCCCATATATGTAGGTGATCCCGGAGTAGGGAAAACAGCCATAACCCAGGGCCTGGCCCAACGAATTGTTGCAGGAACTGTTCCCGAGCGAATTAGGGGGTTTCAGGTTCTTTCTTTGGATATGGGTGCTCTGCTTGCCGGAACAAAGTATCGCGGTGATTTTGAAGAACGCCTTAAGGGTGTCATAAACGAACTTCATAAACGGGAGAAGGTGATTCTGTTTATTGATGAGATTCATACTATCATTGGAGCAGGTGCAGCTGGAAACAGCACTATGGATGCATCAAATTTGCTCAAGCCAGTTTTAGCCACAGGTAAACTTCGCTGCATCGGTGCAACTACTTTTGAAGAATACAAGAATCACTTTGAAAAAGACAGGGCTCTTTCAAGGCGCTTCCAAAAGATTGAAATTGAAGAGCCAACAGTTCAAACGACTATAAAGATTCTGAAGGGCTTAAAAAATGCCTATGAGGAATACCATGAACTCAAGTATACCGCCGGCGCTTTGGCATCTGCTGCAGAACTATCAGCTAAATATCTTAATGACCGGCGTTTGCCTGATAAAGCCATTGATGTGATTGACGAAGTAGGCGCTCAGGTTTCACTTGAAGCTGTGCCACGGAAAACTGTTACTCAGCGGGATGTTGAAAAGCTAATCGCAAAAATGGCGAGGATTCCCGCTCACAATATCGGAACGTCTGAGAAGGAGAATCTCCGGGAACTTCAAGTAGTGCTCAATGAAGTTGTATTTGGTCAGGATAAAGCTGTCGAATCCGTAGTCACCGCCGTGAAGAGGAGCCGTGCCGGGCTAGGTAATGAAAACAAGCCTATTGGTTCTTTCCTGTTTTCTGGTCCTACTGGTGTGGGTAAAACTGAACTATGCCGATCGCTTGCAGACGAGCTGGGTATCGAGTTGGTCCGTTTCGACATGAGTGAATACATGGAAAAGCACACCGTTTCCAGGCTTATTGGTGCTCCGGCCGGATATGTCGGTTATGATCAGGGCGGACTGCTAACCGAAGCCATAAGGCGAAAGCCAAACTGCGTTCTGCTGCTGGATGAAATTGAAAAAGCCCACGTTGATATCTTTAACGTTCTGTTGCAAATAATGGATTACGCAACACTGACTGATAACACAGGCAGGAAATCCGATTTCCGCAATGTCATTCTGGTAATGACGTCCAACGTCGGGTCACGTGAAATGAGCTCAACGAGCATTGGCTTCAGTGAAGATTTGACAAGCCTGAAGGGTGATCCAAAAAAGGCCATCAAAGATCATTTTAATCCAGAATTTCGCAACCGTTTGGATGATATCATTATCTTTAATCACCTCAGTAAAAGAACTCTTGATAAAATTGTCCATAAATTTATTCGGGAACTTGAACTTCAGCTCATTGATAAAAAAGTAAGCATCAACCTTAGTGACAAAGCCCTCACCTGGGTAGCGGAAAAAGGGTATGATCCGGCCTATGGTGCCCGGCCCATGTCACGGGTAATACAGGAAAACATCAAAAACCCGCTTGTTGATGAGATACTATTCGGAAAACTTGAAAAGGGCGGGAATGTTAAAATTGGTGTAAAAGGCAGTTCTTTAAGCTTTAAATACGAATAGAGGTATTTGATGTAAATTGATAACAAGCTTATAGAGCAAAGCCCTTCATACATTAACTTACCTAAAACCATCACTTTAATAAAAATATAATGCCTGTGCAGCAAACGAACGATTACCGGCTGGCTCAAAAAATCCTCACACACAGTGTACGGCCGCAGACCGGTGAAAATATTATGATCCAACTTGTTGGATTAAATGGAATAAACCTTGTGCGTGAGTTGGTGAAAATTACTCGTGAAATGAAAGCCAATCCTTTCCTTCAAATTCAGGACACTGAAATTCAACGTGAATTATTGGAAACGGGTGATCAAGACTTCTGGGAAAATCAAGCAAACGTAGAACAAAAACCCTTAATGGAGAAAATGCAAGCTTTTGTGGGTATTCGGGCATCCGAAAATATTTATGAATCAGCAGATGTCAGCGAAGAGGCCAACAAAGCCTTTGCTGAAAAACTACTGCATCCTGTTCATTTTGAACAGAGGGTAAAACATACCAAGTGGTGCATTTTGCGCTATCCTTCCCCCGCTTTTGCCATGAATGCAAAAATGTCGACCAAGGCTTTTTCAGATTTTTTCTACCAGTCTTGCCTTTTGGATTACGATCGTTTACGTGAAGCCATGAAGCCCTTGGAAAAGCGGTTAAGAAACGGCAAAATAATTCAACTTAAAGGGAAAGGAACAGATATCCATTTATCAGTTGAAGGTCAGGACTGGGTTCCCTGCTTTGGTGATCGTAATTTACCTGACGGTGAGTTATTTTCCTCACCATTGCTTAATTCTGTGAACGGAGAAATAACCTATGCTCCATCTGTGTATCAAGGAAAACCGTTTGAATTTGTTTATTTAAAAGTGAAAGACGGAGTGGTTACAGACTTTGATTCGTCAAACAATGCAGCGCTTGAAGCCATTCTAAATACTGATAAGGGCGCTCGGCGTTTTGGAGAATTCAGCTTCGGCACCAATCCGGTGATAAGCCAACCCATGTATGACATTCTGTTTGATGAGAAAATATACGGCTCTAACCATCTCACGCTTGGCCAGGATTATGATGAGGCACCCAACGGAAACAAAAGCAACATTCACTGGGATCTCGTCTGTATCGGGGCTGATGTCTATATCGATGACGAACTGGTCCGTGAAGGAAGAAACTTTGTACCTAATGACCTTAAACCACTGAACCCATCTCATCATGAGAAGTGATACTCCTCTCACTTCTCATGATCAACTACTCATTTTTATGTTCATTATCCATCGGTACTTGCTTCTGAATCTTCAGGGCTGGCTTCTGAGCCGATAATTTCATCGTCGTCATCGTCTGGACCCAATTCATCATCGTCATCATCATTCACAGCTTCAGTAACTAGAGATTTTTTCTTAACCCTGCCTTCAGCCGCTCCCGCCCTTCGAAGCAACATAGCTACTTCAACATTTTCATTTTCCGTAGCAAAATTAAGGGCGGAATCTCCGTTTTTATCACGTTTACCGACATTAGCACCTTTCGAAATCAGGTATTTTACAACATCAAAATGTCCTTCTTTGGCCGCAAGCATCAATGGTGTCTGACCCCAGAGCTTCGTAGAATTAACATCTGCACCATTTTCTACTAACATCTTTACAGCATTCAGATACCCTTCACGAGCAGCGATTATCAAGGATGAGGGAGTGATTTCAGCACCATTCTCAAGGAGTAGCTGCATCATCTTTAGATTGCCGTTTTGTACAGCACGATTCAGGGCTGTGCCTCCAATTTTATTCTTAACATTTACATCGGCCCCCTTTTTAATCAAAAACTCAACAACACCTAAATGATTATTTTGCGCAGCCAGGATCAATGGGGTTGATCCATTTTTAGCTGTTTTGTTAATATCCTCGCCATCTTTGAGAAATGTCTTAACATCATCGAGTTTGCCATTTAAGCTGGCCTGTGCTAACGGTATGTTTTCCATAATTCTTAAGTCGTTGTTTTTAAAATTGCAATTCTTGATGATTATTAAAAAAAGCTTTTACTTGTCGTGTATTTAAATGAAACGTCATACAAATTGCAACAGCCGAAATATTAATTTTATATTAACTGATGCCGATATGTCACGAAGCAGCAAAACGAATAGAAATGCAAATGTTGTATAGACTCAAATTATTTCGAAATTATTTAATGAAGAGCCCTCGCTCAAGGATGGGCAAGGCATATATTAAACAACTCAGTGGTAACTCTCTATTTATTAATATTTAAATTAATAAAGGCTGCGGAAAAGTTTCCCATTACCTTATATCCGACTTTATGATTCCCGGTCGGGTATAACCTCTAAAAAAATCTACTCCTGAATATTTAGGTTTACCCTCTAATTGTACGATTTCCAAAGAAACAGCACCTGGATTGCAACCAACCAAAACCCGTTCTTTCTCAATTTTTAATTCAAAGGGTTCAACATTTCTATCCGGATGTGGTAATGAAGCGAAAACTTTAAAAAGCTTGCCGTCAAGATAGGTGCGAGCCGTGGGGAAGGGGCTAAGGCCGCGTACAAAATTATGTACCTGATCTGAGGGTTGGTTAAAGTCGATCAGGCAATCCTCTACAAATATTTTTGGTGCCACTGTGGTATCTGCCTCATTTTGTGATCGCAGCGTATAACTCTCTTCATCTATTTTGTTGATTGAGTCGACCAGCAAATCTGCACCTATCATCATCAACCGTTTATAAACACTACCAGTGGTTTCATCGGGGCCAACTGAAATCTCCTGTTGTGCTATAATTAGACCTGTGTCCACTTTTTCATCCAGAAAAAAAACAGTACAACCCGTTTTTGATTCTCCATGCATTACCGCTCTGTGAATAGGTGCTGCTCCCCTATATTTGGGAAGCAGCGAAGCATGAAGATTGATTGAGCCAATACGAGGTATTTTTAAGAGGGCTTTTGGCAGTACTTTAAAAGCCACTACAACTAACAGATCAGGTTGCAGTATTTTAAGTTTATTATTGAAATCTAAGCTTTTTAGATCTTCCGTTTCAATGACGGGTAAGCCTAATTCCATTGCCTTTTCCTTGACCGGTGTAGGTGAGGGGGTTTTTCCTCTTCCGCGACGTTTATCGGCACCAGTCACAACGGCGGCTACTTCATGAGTACTCTCATGCAATTGTTGAAGTCCGGGAATTGCAAATTCCGGGCTTCCCATAAACACAATTTTCAATGACAATATATCAGCTTTTTAATACAAGCGGGTATTCCGCTTCAAGACCACCAGCGTTAATTTGATCTAATTTTGTCCGCAACAAACGTTTTCTGAACGAACCCACATAATCGATAAAAAGCACCCCTTCAATGTGGTCATATTCATGCTGAACAACACGTGCCATCCAACTCGAGAACTTCATAACACTGGTTTGAAAGTCCCGGTCTAGAAATTTAACACGAACTTTATCGGGCCGTAATACCTTCTCCCTTATATCAGGAATACTCAGACAGCCTTCTTCCATTTCCACTTTTTCACACTCAATTTCATACAGTTCCGGGTTAATAAAAACCATGGGCCCGTATTTAGTCGCCGTTTCATCATCTTCAGCCATTACATCGGCATCAACGACAAAAAGACGAAGAGATACACCAACCTGGGGTGCAGCCAACCCAACACCGTGGGCGTTGTACATCGTCTCGAACATATCATCAATGAGATCTTGAAGCTCATCATTATCCGTTTCAACAGTTTCCGCTTTCCTTTTGAGGACCGGATCATCATAGGTAACAATAGGTAAAACAGGCATTTTTATTGATTGTCCAAATAGTTTTGCAATAGTATAGCGGCGGCAACGGCATCTATTATTTTTTTATCCTGACGTTTTTTCTTTTTCGCTCCCGATTCCAGAATATACTGTTGCGCCACCTTTGAAGTAAAACGTTCATCCAGCTTAATTACTTCAATTCCAGGTACTTTTTTTTTAAGTGATCCAATAAAACTTGTAACCATTTCGGTAGATTTACCCTCATCCCCTTTAAGGGAAACGGGCCAGCCAACTACCGCTTTTCTTATTTCCCCCTGAACCACAGCCGTTTTAATTCTTTCAATTGCCTCAGATTGAGAATAAGTACCAATAGGGCTGGCAATAATAGCCAACTTATCCGATTGGGCTAAACCCACTTTTTTCAGACCAACATCTACTCCGTATACACGTTTAATATCATTCAACTGTTTCTTCTGCGGCAGGCTCACCAATTGGCTGACGCAGGAATTTTTTAAGCATTTTACTAGGCTTAAAATGAGTTTTACGATGTTCAGGGACGTAAATCACTTCGTTGGTTTTTGGATTACGGGCCTTGGGCTTAGCTTTAGTAACTTTGACTTCAAAAACGCCAAAATCTCTGATCTCAATCCTACAAGTTGGATTGGCATCCATCATAGTATCACGTAATGCAGTGATTACTTCATCCACCCAGGGTTCAACCTGAACTTTTGGCAGACCTTTTTTTTCTGATATGCTACGTACAATGTCTCGTTTGGTATAGGTCATGAGATATATAAATCGTTATTAATTTAATTAATAATTAACGCGTAATTAAAGCAAAGTCAAACGCTTATTCACGTCATACTCCAAGTTATGTGTTAATTGTTACACAATTTCTAATTCTATACTGAGGTAATGGCTTGTTTATTAAGCCCTTAAAATGTAAGAAAACTTTTATTAAGCTAAAAGAAAAAATAAGGTTATTTCAATTTTACTCGTATCTATAAGCTAATTTTACACCTGCAATCTTTTGCAGTTTTTTTATAGCCTTTTCAAGGTGCTTTATATCGTCAACCATTAAGATCAAAATGCCTTCAAACATACCGCTGTCGCTGTTCACGTTGATGCTTTTCATGTTCGTTTTTAAAGACTTGGAAAGAACATTGGTAATATCGCTTACCATACCCACACGGTCTTCTCCGATTATCTTTACCGCTCCTATAAACTTGTGGGTGTTTTGCTTAGCCCATCCCACTTCAATAATCCGTTCTCCATCAGTCTTAATTAAGTGCCTGGTGTTTTTGCAATTCAGGCGGTGTATCTTCACATCACCCTCACGACTAATAAACCCTATGACATCGTCACCGGCAATGGGATTGCAGCACTTGGCATAAGAATATTTAACATCTGTAAACTGGCCGTTAAGTATCAGCCCTTTCCTATCCTCATCTTTAAAGTTATCATCAGAGGAAATCTCATAATAGCCGTCGTTGTCGACATATTTAGAGGTTTTTTCATCACCATCATCAACCTTGCCAGTGCCTTTATACTTTTGAACAGCCTCGAGCAATGTATTTACATTGTAGGAATCGGAGCCAATCTCGTAAAATAACTTCTGCGTGGAAGAGAATTTCAACCTTCTCACCACTTTAGCCAATTCCTGGTCGGTAATTTTAACATTAGCTTTGGTCGCTTTTTTCTCCCAAACTTCCCGGCCCTTCTCAATAACGGATCGTTCTTTATGCTTAATAAATTGCTTGATCCGGGAGCGGGCTTTATGTGTTACCACATCATGGATCCAATCGGGATTCAAGTTAATCTGCTTGCCTGTTATTATTTCTACCTGATCGCCACTGTTTAACTTCTGGCGCAAAGGTACAATCTTACCGTTTACTTTTGCCGCCAGTGCACGTTCCCCTACTTCACTGTGTATATCGAATGCCATATCGATGGGTGTGGAATCTTTGGGTAACGTTCTCAGTTCACCTTCGGGAGTAAATACATATATTTCATCCGTATACAGGTTAAGCTGAAAATCTTCAACAAACTCCGTTGCCGCTTCAGGACGAGGATTTTCCAGCACTTCACGAACCCAATGCACAAAGCGTTCAATGTCGCGGTCTTTTTCGTTACCTTCTTTATATTTCCAGTGGGCTGCTAATCCTTTTTCAGCAATCTCATCCATTTTCCGTGTGCGTATCTGTACTTCAACTTTATGGCCGGTATTGGTTATAACCGTTGTGTGAAGAGACTGATATCCATTCGTTTTTGGAACAGAAATAAAGTCACGGAATCGCTCGGAAATTGGTGTGTAAGAATCCGTGATGAACGAATACACCCTCCAGCAGTCTTCTTTAGTATGAGGCTCTTCCATGATGATACGAATGGCAAACAGGTCATATATTTCCTCAAATGGCTTTTGCTGCCTCATCATTTTCCGGTAAATGGAATATATATGCTTGGGGCGGCCCTTTATATCAAACCGAAACCCCGCGTTGTCGAGCTGTTTATGAATGGGTTCCATAAACTGATCGATAAAGGTTTCTCTGGATTCCTTTTTTTCCCGCAGCTTACGGGCGATGAACTTATAACCGGTCGGGTCCATCACCTTAAAGCTCAGATCTTCAAGTTCACTTTTAATCTTATACAGGCCAAATCTATGGGCAAGCGGTGCATATAGCTCCATAGTCTCCGTAGCGACACCCAACTGCTTCTTACGGGGCACATGCTGAATAGTCCGCATATTGTGAAGCCGGTCAGCAAATTTTATCAGTACCACCCGAAGGTCTTCTGCCATAGAAAGCAGTAGCTTCATAAACGTTTCTGCCTGCTTTACACCTTTGCTTTCGAAGACACCGGAAATCTTAGTTAGCCCATCAATCAGGTAAGAAACCGAGGTGCCAAATTCCTGTTCAATATCCTTCAGTTTTACGCTGGTATCTTCAACCGTATCGTGAAGAAGGGCCGTGGCTACCGAAACATCATCCATGCCGATCTCACGGATCACAATTTTAGCAACTTCAAACGGGTGCAAGTAATAGGGCTCCCCCGAAGCTCTGGTAACATTCTGATGGGAAATGAACGAAAGTTTAAAGGCCCGTGTAATTAAATCGTCATCACACTGGTCCATGTGTTCATGACAAAGTTTAATCAGGTTGGCACACTCCATCTGCTGCGACTCACTCATGGTGAAGGCATCTAAGTCAAACTTGGTATGTGTCTTAATCTCTGCCATATTACAGACGGAACAAATGAATTGAACCTATTTTTTAGGTGGTAAAACTAATAAATTTTTAACAATTTGTTTAAAAACATTAATTTATTGCTAAAATATAATAACTAATCATATATAGTTTAACCGTTCTGATGCTGTTATATTATTTATTGGTTAATTTTTTTTTACACAAGGCAAATAATATCAGGTTCTTAAAACCTGAGAGCTACACCGAACATCAGCCTTTGCTGAGAATCGGTAATTTCCTCTCTTTTATTAAATCCCGAATAACGCAATTCTGCAAATGGCTGTATAACCGGTAATAGATTCAAGCCCAGCCCAACCATAGCTTGAAAATAATACTCATCGGATAGAGAACCCTGGCCATCACCACCATCTATTTTGTAATCTTCAAGACCTATACCGAAGCCGGCATAAGGACTTAGCAATGCAATATTTACCCCTGCAATCGCGGCTACACCAAAATCGTAATTGCTTACATCATCATATTGGATACCATCTAAGCTAAAACTATTTGAGTCACGAAAGTAGCTGTAATGTGCCCTGGTCCGAAGAAAAATTAACGGCACCGGAAGCTTCAGGTCCCGTTCGATCCGAAGGCCAAAACCGCTAGTGGACAAATCACTGGAAATTTGCTTGTTTTCGTATGTAGCGCCAATAGCCCATTGAGCTTTGGTTTCATTTACTGCAAAGAATGTTGCTAAAACAAATAATAAGGTTATTTTACTATACATTGAGCGTAACATAAATAAACTATTTGGGTTGTAATTAACAGCTTCAGAATGCTACTATGAAGCCTGGATATTTCCATAATTAAAAAAAGTTAACTAATAAACAACGAAAACCCTTCAGTTTTTTTATTTCGCCCTGTTTTTTATAGATATAAGTGCGGCCATTACTTTAGCTCTATGTTCATCCAGCCTCTGAATACCTTGAGCTTGGAGTATATATAAATCAAACAAAAATTACTACTTACGTATAATTCAATTCTCAAAAAAATTTAATCTTTTTTTGAGTGGATGATTATATAATTTCACTTTTCAAGTAAAATCCGCTCGTCAATGTACGATATAAACTGCCGTGATTTGCAACTATTTCAACTACAAGTGATCGTCGATAAACATCGAACCCTGCCGCGCACAATGTAATACAAAGGTTGATTACCTAATGTTCATGACTTCCTCTATATTAGTCCATGTCTGCTCTATGTCTCCTTCGTAACTCCTCCGTGTAATATACGGAGCAAACATAGAGCATCCACGGAGAAAATATAGATTTGGCCCAGTCAAAAATAGCCGAATTTTTAGGGTATAAGAGGGTGTATTCTGGTGTCAACCGATTTATTATACACAGGCTATTGTATATTTATCATCCACGCCCTTTGCCGCTAATACGGTTTAAAATAGGTGGCTATATTAAACAGGCTATACTTATGCTCTCGATGTTGTTTTATAATGGTTTAGGATAATAGCATCCCGGGGTATAATTTTGGCTATGTTATTGCCGCAGGCGCTTTTCTTGCGTCTGACATCACCACGATTTTGATGTGCAGAGCTATTTGCAAAACAGGATAATCTGGCCTTATGGACTAAGCCTTATGCTTGCCGTACAAGGGACCAAAATTTTTGGTGGCCATATAGTCTGCATTTTCAAGGTCATTTGTGCCGAAAGACGTCCAGACACTTGGCCTGAAAATTCTATCTTCTGAAATATTATGCATCGTTACCGGTATGCGCAACATAGAGGCCAGGGTAATCAATGAATCCCCTATATGGCCATAACTCAATACAGCGTGATTTGATCCCCAGTTGTTCATAACCGAATAAACATCTCTGAAGGCTTTTTGGCCTGTTAATTTAGGTACAAACCAAGTGGTTGGCCAGGTTGGGTCTGTTCTTTTATTGAGCAGATCATGAATTCCCAAAGGCAAATTAACAGCGTAGCCTTCAGCAATTTGGAGCACTGGCCCCAGTCCTTTGATGATGTTTACGCGGCTCATGGTAACCGGCATTTCACCTACTGTCAAAAATTGAGAGGAAAACCCACCACCACGGAAGTATTCCAGATTTGCGGGGCACCAGCGAGTAGCATCAAGACAGGCATCTACTTCATCTGGGTTAACCTCCCAAAATGGTTTCATAACCGCTTCTTCATCCCTGGATTGCCGGCCGGTACCATCAAGGGCGGCGGAGCCGGAATTCAAGAAATGAATAACCCCATTTTCGGCACGGCCGGCCAGGTTCTCCCCTGTTACACGTTTAACGGCCTCTGGACTCCAGTATGTTCGTATATCGCCAAATATTTGAGCGGAGTTTGTAAGCAGATGACCAAAGAGCATACAAGCCCCGTTTAACGTATCATTTTCGGTTGATACAATGAACGGTTCTCGTATTCCATTCCAGTCGAATGAAGAGTTTAATAGGGCTTCAGAAAAATCGCCGTTAGGAAGGTAGTCGGTCCATTGGCGCTGGCCTTGAAAACCAGCGGCTATTGCATTATGTCCTAAAGCCTCTTCCTGGAACTCTTGCCCAAGATTGGGATTTCCGATCATTAGGTCCCGAAAAATAAGGGTCATTTTAACGACGAACTCCCAGTTTTCATTTTTTTGCTTCCGACTTAGCTGCTTTTCCGATGGATTATTATCTTCGCCTTCTTTACAATAATCTTTCACCCATTGTAAAGCTTTTTTAAGCTCCTCATGGTCAAATATCCCATTTTCTATCCGACGGGATACTTCTGCCATATCAACGGATTCACAACGCATTCCTAAATAATCTTCGAAGAAACCCTGGTCAATCATTGATCCTGCAATACCCATTGATACTGAACCTATCGAAAGATAAGACTTGCCGCGCATCTCTATAACCGCGAGTCCGGCTTTCGCGAAGGTGAGGATCTTTTGCCTCACGTCAGCAGGTATGTTTTCGTCACCATCATCCTGGACATCACTGCCATAGATGCTAAATACAGGCAAGCCCTTTTGATCATGGGCCGCTTTGGCTGCGGCCAAATATACCGCACCCGGCCTTTCGCTTCCATTAAAACCCCAGATAGCTTTTGGATAAAACGGATGCATATCCATGGTTTCCGATCCATAGCACCAACAGGGAGTTACGGTCAGAGATACTCCAACACCTTCCTCTTCAAATTTTTTGGCAGCTGCTGCTGCTTCTGCAACACCGCCAATGCACGTATCCGCTATTACACATTCAACAGGTGCGCCATTAGGATGTCTTACATTTTCAGAAATGAATTTTGCGGCTGTTTCCGCCATCTTCATTGTCCGCTCTTCCAGGGATTCACGCACCCCTTGCCGGCGCCCATCAATTACCGGACGTATACCCATTTTGGGGATAGTGCCAATTAGCCGCTCACGAAAGTCAATAGCTGGCTTTTCGTTAATGTCAGGAAAGGGTTCGTCTTTATTCATAGTTTTTTATGTATTAAAATTACTGGTATTAAATGCTGGAGCGGATCTGTTTTCTTTAGTTCATGATCTCGTTATATGAAATTTGATCATCATACATTTTCTGGAAAACCAAGTATTTATTGTTATAATACTTCTTATCCTCATCTTGACGGGGATATATAGTTTTCCCTGGTTGGCTCATCGCCTTCATTGCATCGCGTACAGTAGGGTATTCCCCGGAAGCTGCCGCACCAAGTATAGCGCTGCCAAGAAGAACGGCTTCGGGTTCAGCAGGCAACATTATATTACATCTGGTAATGTTGGCATGTTCCTGTAAAAAAACTTCATTTTTGGTACCTCCGCCTGTTGCCACTATAGTATCAATGGAGTAACCATTACTATTTAATTCATTAATAATATGCCGAGTGCCATAAGCTATGGCCTGGATTGTAGCAAGGTATAGCACAGCTAAATCATCCAGAGTTGATGAAAGTTTTAGACCGCATACACTTCCGACTAAATTTGGGTTAGCGCGAGGCGATCGATTTCCATGAAAATAAGGCAATACATGAAAATCCTTTGTTAGCTGTCCTGCTGATGTTAGGTCCTTTTTTTCAGCTAACTGATGCAATTGCTCATTAAGGATTTGATATACGGTTTTATTTGTCTTTTGCGCCTCGTTTGTTAGTTCTTCAGAGATTTTTGTTGAAAAGATAACATGGTCAATTAATGATCCCGTAGCTGATTGCCCGCCCTCATTTAACCACATTCCCGGTATCATTGCGGAAAAATAGGGCCCCCATATGCCATTTATATATTGGGGGCTATCAGTGGCGACCATATGGCAGCTCGAAGTGCCACCAATTAAAGCTAATCGGTTTTCTAAAGTTGAAGCATCCCCGTTTAAATTTTGGGATTCCATACCCAATAAGCCCAAACCACCGGCATGGGCATCAATTATTGCAACGCCGACAGGTGTATTTACTTGCAATCCCAATTCTTCGGCCGCTTTTTTATTAAGGCCAGATCCAACGGCCTCCCCAACCTGTCTTATTTTATTACCAATCTGCTCATAACCAGAATCAACGATATCGTCTAGTCCTATTTGCCTGAAAAATGAGTCATCCCATTTTCCTAAGCTTTGTTTAAATTGTGATTTCTCGTTACCGAGGTAAGTCCATTTACAGGTTGTCGTGCATAAAGATCTTACATCCTCCCCTGTTGCTTTATAAACCAGATAGTCTGAAAGGTCAAAAAACTTTCTGGCTTCACGCCAGGTTTTTGGTTTGTTTTTTTTTAGCCACAGCAATTTTGGCGTTTGCATTTCAGGACTGATTCTACCACCAACAAATTTGAGAACATCATGGTTTTTCTGGTTTATTTCCTCTGCTTCTTTGATAGCCCTGTGGTCCATCCAAACAATGATATTCTGTTCGCTTGAATTCTCCGGCCCTACTGGCAATGGTTTATCCTTTTCACCCAGGACTACCAATGAGCAAGTCGCGTCAAAACCTATACCTTTTATTTGACTTGGTCTCAAGCCGGCATCGTTCAGTACTTCTGTGAAACAAAAGCGGCAGGCTTTCCAAATATCATCTGATGATTGTTCAACAAAATTACTTTCGGGGCGCCAGGTTTTGATAGGATGTTCTCTGGCCGCTATCATCGTTCCGGCTGTATCAAAAATCCCGGCCCTTACACTATTGGTACCCACATCACAGCCTATGAAAAAATTATTACGCATATTTTGCCTTATAGCTACTGATAAAAGATTTGATCCTTTTCTCCTTTTCTACGGATACATTTTTTAATGGCTTTGCTATGTACCCATTGCATACTCCAAGGTTTTTAAGTGCACATTTTATCCCATTTATTACATCACTTGAACCATACAGGACATCCCCAAAAACACGAGATCCAAGGTCCATAACTTCATCATGCAAGCTTAAGGCCTTCTCTATATTACCGGATTTCACTTCTTTATATAGCGAGACATATAGCTCAGGAAAAACATTAGCGCCGCCCGGAATACCGCCATCACCACCCATCACTATTGTTTCCATCAATAATTCTTCCGGCCCTACCAATAAAGAAAAGTTGGGATCATCTTTAACTACTCTTTTTATTTTATTGAAATATGTTAAATCGGCAGAGCTGTCTTTTAAACCAATTACTTCCGGTCTTTTTATCAGCTCCTTCACTATTTCCAAACCAAAACCAACTTTAGTGAGAGCCGGCATGTTATACAGAAATACAGGCAGTGGTGTCTCGTCAAGAAATGCATCAACATGATTATAAAGTTCATCCTGACCAATATTAAAATAATATGGCGGGGCCATTACAAGAGCTTGGGCCCCATTTTTTTGAGATATTTCTGCTATATTGGCCGACTCCCTGTAAGAAGGATCTGTTATTCCTACCAGGATGGAAACCCTTCCTTTAACTTGCTCACAAGTTTTTTTAATTAATTCTGCCTTTAAAGAATAATTTAAGCTTGGGGCCTCACCGGTTGTCCCTAATAAAAATATGCCGTTTACACCACCGCCGATAAGGTGTTCAATGAGATTTTCCAAACCGGCCCGATCTATAGTATCAGCGTCCAAAAGCGGAGTTACCATCGGTGGGATTACGCCTTTAATAGGTTCCATAAATTTTTATATGTAATGTATTATTTTGTAGTAATATCACATCAAAACCAAATTGAAATTTATCTTGTTCAATTTCATTGTATTTCAGTCATTTCAGGATTATTCCTTTTCTTAGAAGCATACATTGAAGCGAGAAAGCCTGTGAAGAATATGATCAAGGTCCCTATGACTATCGTCATATAATTATGCAAGGGATTCTGGAATGTTTCCAAATCTCCAGTAAAATATACAGGGGACAGGCTCATCCAGATAATAACCAGCAGGCCAATTACCACTGCAATTGCCGCAGGCACATTGCTGACTTTTGGAGAAAAATAGCCTAGCAAGAATAATCCAAGCATACCTCCGCTAAAAATACCTGCCAAATTCCACCAAACCTGAAGCGCACTCTCTACTCTAATGATGTAAAAGGAAATAACGATCCCCAGGATACAGATTACAGCTGATGCTATATATAAAATGAGTACAGATTTTTTTTCACTTAACTGATTATCGTGCCTTTTATAAAAATCTGTTAAAATAACCGTTGCCCCGCTATTTAAACTTGTTGAGATGGTGCTCATCCCGGCAGCAAAAATTGATGCTATAAGCAAACCCGTTACACCAACAGGCAAAACATTCACAATAAAGTAGGGGAAAACACTGTCAGACATCCCGGCCTCACTAAATTCAGCCGGAAGTGTTTCGGGAAAAACGTTATAGTAAACAAATAGGCCTGTCCCAATCATAAAAAAGAGCAGCGATACAGGCACATAAAGTAAACCACCTCCCAGTGCTGATGATATGGCTTCCTTTTCATTTCGTGAACTCATATAACGCTGGATGAAATTCTGGTCTATACCGAAATTTTGCATATTTATAAATAGACCATAGATCAAAACTACCCAAAACGTTGATTCTGTTAGGTCAAGGCCAAGGCTTCCCAGACTGAACTTATCGTGTCTATTCGCAACTTCAAAATATTGTGCGGGCCCTTCAGGTAACGAAAACATTAAAAAACCCAAAGTTATTACAGCACCTAATATCAGTATAATGGCTTGGATAGCATCAGTCCAAATAACGGCCTTAATACCTCCCATTATAGAATATATCATAACACTTACCCCAGTTATGATTATAATGATACGCATGTCCCAGCCAAGGATCACATACATGGGCAAAGCGAGGAGGTAAAGAATGACAGCCACACGCATCACCTGGGTTAATAGCCAGAATGAGGCAACATACATCCTGGCCCATGGGCCAAACCGATTCTCAAGATACGTATAAGCTGAAGGGCTTCCGACGCTTCTGTACAAGGGGACAAAAAACCATACTGCCATCAATATGGCAAGCGGGATAGATAAGCTAAAAACATAGGTATTCCAGTCTGACAGAAATGCAACGCCTGGCAATGCAAGAAAACTGATACTGCTTACAAATGTTGCAAAAATAGACAACCCTATTACCCATGCAGGCAAATTACCGGAGCCTATAGAATAATCGGCTGAAGTTCTTTCTTTTTTATAGAAAGAACTTCCAAATAATACGATGCCAATCAAGTAAGTGACAAAAATAATTAAATCCGCAGATTTCATAAGTTTATACTTTTAGTAGATCATTAAATTTAACTTTGGTTTATCACATTCATTTCCTTCAATCATCATAACAAACCATATCCTCCACCTACATCATATCCTTGCAAGAATAGTTGTAAACGTTTACATTAGAGTATAATTAGTAAAAACTATTTTGTCAAGACATATCTTAAATATGGTTAATCTGAAGATAATAGGACTATAGGCCCTGCTATAGCCTAAAGGTTCCGGCAGGCGATAAGAATAAAGAACTACCTGTTGGCTTTATTTTCGCAACCTCAGCGTACATTTACACTTCTAACGCCCAAGGTAATCTCAGGTCGAATGCATACTTAAATTTTTACTTTTACAAGATTCCCGGATAACTAATTCGGTGTTCAAAACAACATTTACCGTACTGGCATTCTTATTACTTAGCCTTTTAAATAATAATTCAGCTGCATTTACTCCTAATTCATAACCCGGCTGCTTTACTGTGGTCAGAGGTGGGACCATTGCCTCCGCCCAGTTAGAATCATCAAAACCAATCAAGGCAATATCATCAGGAATTAATAGATTTCGTAAATGTATTTCTTTAATACAACCAAGCGTCATAAGGTTATTCGTAGAGAATACCGCCGTGGGCGGCTCCTTCAAAGATAATATAGTTCTCATAGCTTCCCGCCCTCCGGATTCTATATAATTACCATACGTTATAAGCTCTTTAGAGATTGGAATATCAGCTTCCTTTAATGCTTTTTTATACCCTTCAAATCTTTCTTCTGTATTGCTCAAACCTTTGACACCATTGATAATGCCTATCCTTTTATGACCATTATTTATCAATCTTTTAACCGCCTGATATGCCCCACTTTCATTATTTATTGAAACGGTATCTATATTTAAATTTTTATGGCGTCTGTCTACCATCACCATTGGGAATCCATTGGAAACCAGCTTATTTAAATATTTATCATTCCCTGCCGTCGGTACGATAATAATACCTGACACCTTTTCAGAAAGCATAGAATTCAGAAAAAACTTTTCCTTTTCAGGACTCTCATTGGTGTTGCATATCAACATGACATGTTTATTTTTGAATGCCACCTCTTCAACCCCTCTTGCAACGTTTGCGAAAAAAGGGTTGCCGATATCTGTAATTATCAGACCAAATATCAGGGAGTCAGAAGCTTTAACCTTCATTCTTCTTGCGACATTGTTAAGCTGGTAGTTCATTTCATCTACAACTTCCAGCACTCGTTCAGCTGTTTTCTGCTGAACCTTAACAGAACCATTTAATACTCGTGATACTGTTGCCGTAGATACGCCGGCAACTTTAGCAATTTTTTTTATGGACATTTATTTTAGTCGTAATTGTATTAAGTAACCATACTTATAATATTCAGATTTTACATTTTATATAAAATGGTGTATGGACTAAGGCCTTATCAATAATAGTAGTATACTGAATTTGAAACCGTTTACATTAATATTTATTATATTCCGATCTTCGGATCTTGGAAAAGGTTCTTATAACCTCACCCTCACAAGTTCCGCATATGCCTGCATAGTATCAATGCTTTTTATTGAAGGGCCCGGTAATGCCATGTCATCCGATTTAGGTGCTGAATAAAAAGATGTGCTTGACCAGAAAACATTACGAAATTAAGACCTGATCATCTTTCAATAAGAGCAACTTTTACATCCGCATTTAATATGGCCCACCAGCTATTACCATTTCTACTATCATAACCTGCAATATGTTCTCCCTTACATCTCTCTCCGCGTAAATTTGATAGCTGGTTAAGTATCGCACGGTCGTAAGCTTCATTTATCATACACTCCTCTCTGGTAAAAGCATTCCAGCCACCATCTTCATAATATGCCAGCGTTACCCTATCCGGTCTAACAGAATTCCCAACAAACTGTAGAACGTAAGGATCAGCCACTGCAGAAACTATATCCCAGCTTTTTGTCGCCGATTCCGGCAACAAATGAGGCTGTTTTGCCGATCCATCGGGTTGGCTTCTCTCATATCCCGTGTCTTCTTCAATATCCTTTTTCATGCCATAGGCATTAATATACATGCCCGTATGAATTTGTGTGCCGCTCAGGATAAGTATATCAGACATTGTCTTTTCTGATCCGGGGAGCCAGCTCAGGGTTACATGTTCCTTCAAATCAAAGGTCGACCGGTGGACTTCTATTTGTTGTTCATCATCAGAGGGCACGAGCCTCCTGTCACTATTTAAGTTTGGTGACCAGGGCCGATGGTCCTGGAACAAGTACTGGTAAGCCAATCTTGCCAGGTCCATTTGGCTTTCTGCTCGGCTATATCCTTCACGCCAGCTTAAGGATTCAGAAGTACTTTCTACACGATTGAATGTATTGTTGACTCCATCCAGAATTCTCGCACTGGAGCCATCCTGTGCAAAACAGTCGTTAGTCCGGTAAAATACATCGTGATATAGAACTGGGCGTGTAGTTTCAGGTATTGAATTCGGGTACACAATGCGCTCGCATCGATCTGTAGTTCTGGAAAACTGGTCCATCAATATCCAATCCGGATCAGCGAGTTCCTTATTCCCCTCCTCATTATTTTCGACAGTATGTGAAACAAAGTAAGATTCATAGTCGATTTGGCTATTGTCAAAGGATAATATGGAAGCATTGGCATCAAATGCCTCAGAACCGTTCTTAAGGGTATTCATTTTCTGCTGAATGATATCCTGGACCCGTTCGCGTTCCCCGTACCGGAACTCATACCCTTTATAAGAAGCATTTCCAGAAATGATCTGCGTGTACTGAGGCAATCGGTAGTTACCGTCTGAAGGTACCCAGGATATCGGATCGACATCAATTGGTGCTGAAATGACGGAGCGTTGATACATATGTTCGTGCCCCTGTACCCATATAACGTCATGCCTGGAAAAGTAGGACCGGATTTCATTCCACTGGTCCATCAGAAGATCATCGCCTTTTGTTCCCTCTACAATCATCTCTCTCGTCTGTCCATATTTTGCTCCAACTAGTCCGTCGTGACTTGCAATTACGATATGATCAACTTCGCCATCATGTGTGCCGACAACGTCCTTAATCCATTGAAAAGCAATTGGCAGATTATAGTATCTAAGCAATATAATAAGAACGTTTTCTCTCAACACATAGTAGTTATTATATTGGGCACCAGACATATGAACCGCATCTTCGGGAATATAATCCTTCATTTTGTCAATCCATTCCACCGAGTAGGCATGGCTGGTTTCGTGGTTTCCCATTAGGGGAAGAAACTCCATCCCTGCGTTTCTGTACTTCTCCGCAACTTGCGTCCACTGATCAAATTCAAAGGTTGTGCCATGGTTTGTCAGGTCACCGACCGGAATAACAATCTCCACCCCTCTTTCCTGAAGTTTCTCCAATACAGCCACCATCGGATAGATGGAGACAGAGGAACCATCTCCCTGAGTATCTGGAAGCAATCCCACTTTTACCGGCTGGTGACTTTCATTATGAATAACCTGATCATCCGTCCCGCTGGTCGTTTGGCAGGCGGCAATATAGAAGAGGCTTAATATGAGTGAAAAGGCTATTATACTTCTCTTAGCTGACCGGACGTCATCTGGACCAATGGCAGCTTGCGTTTTTATAAGGTGCAATTTTCCTGTCATTGATCAACCTCCGGTAACATCTCTGTCTCCACAATGGTTGCGGCTATATATCTATAAGGATCTGCGTTGATATCAGCGGCATGATTCCAATAATAGACAATAACTAATGTATCATCCGGCCCCTGGACCATCCGTGGGTACCCAACGTCTGCTGTTGCTCCATCACCTGCCCTAATAGGTATCTCGTGACTCCAGGTTTCACCCTCATCCGGGCTGATCCTCAAGCAAAGTCTTGAGCCGAAGTCACTTCTGTAAACATAAGCTAAAGCAAGGCGACCATCTTCAAGTTGCACTAATGCAGGAGGGGACCCATATTGGCCGGTATCTGCAACAGGATCATTCATCTGCTGCCAGCTTTCTCCACTATCATCCGTACGAAATGCTTTTAAATAATCTCTTGTTGGATTTGCATCACGGGCCCGAATAACTGTAAAAATATCAGTCGAAGACAATCTCACCGAAGATGGCATGATATCAAAACCATCATGTTCCGACCCCAGCCAGGAGACGATATCCCAGTCGACCCCGCCATTGTTTGTTCGGGCCATGGCTACACGCCCCTCTTTTTCATTTTCTTTTGCAACAGTAATAAAAGCGTTTAACTCCTGCTCTCCATCAATGATGTAATCATTTCGAGTTGCCACGCCCGGAGTATCCAGGTCCGGGAATTGAAACGGACCTTCCCATAGGTGACCTCTATTGTTTGAATAGTAAAAATGTGAAGGCCCGTTGTTATTATTATGCCTTACAAACGTCATGATATAGTCCTGATTCGTAAAATCACTGACTGGCTCGGTAAGCCTAACCGGTAGGTCGGCAAGATTGCTGTCCAGGTCGTGATCATATCCCCAACCTGTTTGGCCTTGCTCATAGGCGTCTTCAATACTCCAGGTAAGTCCACCGTCCATGCTCCTTGCATATTTGTGCCTTGCTGTATTCTGGTCATATGTATGAAACCCCGCCTCCTCCTGGAATTCGGCCTCCACAAAGCCAACCAGAATTTCATCCCCCCAGCTCCAGATACCATTATTTGCCGGCCAGCCGGCAAAACGGCCTTCTTCATAAAACACCTTGACATGCTGTATGGGTCCGGAGGTGCTGGCATTCCTTTCCCCTGCACAAGAAATCAGCATCACTAAACATACTACGGCTGCTAAAAATCTACTTATTCCTCTTCCTGTTTTATAACTATACATAGAATTTCTATTCGTTGAGGTTCTGTTAATTAGCGGTTTATTATTTTTAATTCACCATCTTCAAAGCGTGTAATATTATATCCTTCATCGCTAAAAAGAAACTGGCCTGATTTTACATAATCTTCATCAAAAACGATATGCCGCATGGATGCTTTGTTATTATGTGTATATCCAAGATGTATCTTTCCATCACTTGCCTGAACCAAATAGGGATAGTCATACCTGCTTTCCAAGTTTGTCTCTACATCTACCCAGTAAGGCCATGTTTCACCATCATCAGTGGAAAGTGATAATCGAAGCGGGGTACGGGGAGACTGTGATGTCGGATTGTGGGCCATGATTAAATTGCCGCTATCCAGTTTTATCATGGCAAGCCTTGAATACGGGTTGGGCAGGCTCGTTTCTTCCGGTCCTGACCAGGTCCGGCCATAATCGAATGACCTGATTTCGAGTATCTCTCCAGAGTTCCTTAAATAGGCTAATAAATGCCCTGGGGCCAATTCTACAACCGCCATAATGCCCGGTTTAGGCCAATCATCCGCGTCAGATGGATAAATTTCCCAACTTTCAAACCCGTCCCCGGACAAGATAAATCCCACCCCATTGGGGGAACTTTCTTTATAAACAGGTATCATTACTTCACCGTTGCTCAATTTAATGGGTTTCGTTCCAAACATCCATCCCCATTCGTTGCGAATGGAACGGGGTTGTGACCATGTTTCGCCGTCATCCTTTGAAATGATCAAATCGAGTGTAGAATCTTCATGACCTAGTCCTTCCAGCGTAGTATAGAACATATAAAATGTGTCCTCATCATTCCAGAGAACGGTGTTATGAATATCTACCTCATCATCACGAGCCAAAACGGAAGGTTTCGTCCACTCCTCCTGGCCGCTCTCCAACCGAGACAGGTACGCGCGGGTTGCAGGCCGGATTCCCCATTTTGTTTCCACTTCGGGTGCTTCTTCATGTTGGGCATTGAATGAGTAAAGAATATCCCCGTCAGAGAGTTCTACTAATGACGCCACATGTGGACTATTTGGCACATCATTAGAATCCGGAGAGCCCGGACCAAAAAGGTCTTGCCTTTCTGCAAAACCATCTGCACCCTCTTTAACCCATGCAGTATTAAATTGGGCCCACTTAATCGTTCGATGGTTCCCTTTTTCGACCTGGTAATGATGGCTATAAGCTACATGAATGGTACCATCACCAGCCTGTATGACGGAAGGGTAATGACTGGTCGTTGCATTATCACCGAGTTCTAATTCAATCCTCCGTGTCCAACTCCAAGTTTCACCCTCATCTTCCGAAATTGAGACAGCCAGGCTGTGTCTTCCTTTTTCGGTATCGTTATAAACAATCAGCCAATTCCCGTTTTCGAGTGTCACCAGATCGAGACCGCTGCCGGGGTTAGGAAGTTCGGCATACCTTACCGGGCTCCATGTTTGTCCCCCATCGTTTGATCGGCTGGTGTGCATCCGCTTTGGGGGCGGGCCGTTATCACGCATATAACTTACCAGTTCACCGTTCTGCGTTTCTGCAATTGCAGCCTGTATATTCATGATACCGATAATCGGTTCACTGAAAGACCAGGTTTTTCCACCATCATCGGTAATGGCCATCAGTGAATTCCAAAAGCCATCAGAGTAGAGTGGCAGGATCATCCTTCCATCATCTAAAAAAACGGGTTTGTTGTAGGTTTGCCAGCCAATACGCCTCATCAAAGGATACCCAAGATCGTTAGATATATAGGTACCGTCTTCCTCGTAAATGCGTCCGCTCCGAACCAAGTGTCTGCCTTCAGCCCGATAGATCATCTCCTCTACCCGCTCGTCGAACCAGGCAAGGCTTCCATAGACTGTTTCATCACCCTCAACAAACGATTCGATTCTTTCGAGATAATCCCTGTACTCAGCGGTTTTGTTTTTCACGGCTTTTACATAACGGTCATCCGGCTGCATTCCCCTTTCGGTGTTATCACCGGGTTTTACATGCAACACCTCCTGCCAGTCCCATTCTGGCGGACCTTCACCCATATAATTTGTACTAAAGCGATATTTGGGCAAAGAGGTTTCCCATTGGTTTGCAAGCACTGTATACCATGCCAGCCAGAGCCGTTCATCACGGTCCAAAAAGAGAACGGGATTGATATCTGGAAATCCAGGTGTATCGGCCAGTTCGAACGGTTCTCCCCAGCTTTTCTTCTCGGTATTATACCGTGCACCCCTAATACTCACATCATCGGCCCAACGCTCGCCGCTTCCTTCAAACCAGGCGGCCATCAGCTCACCATTTGGTAATTCAACGATTGACGAGCCATGCACATGTGAATCTACGGGCTCAAATATTTCTTCAGTCCTAAAAAAGGGTAAGGAGCTATCTTCATGTTGATGCTCGTTCAGCCCCCCGCAAGAAACGATAAAGGCTGAACAAAAAAATACCATACTGAATGCTGTGTTAATTTTCATGATCATGCCAATTTCAATTTTTATACTGAATGGTCTACAATTTTATCTACCATGACTACCCAATGATGTTATAACTGTTTCTTTAATCAGCCTCTCTCGGTTTAATAACTTCCAGATACCTTCCCATCCAGTATGGCAATAAAAATTCATCTCCGGCCAACTCCCGGAGTCCGCCCCGACCGCCGTCAAGGTCAAAGGGATTACCGTTATACCTCATCGTTCTCCGTTCCGATGGGGGCAGCAACTCTTTGGTGGTTTGGCCTCTGAAATTTTCCTCCAGAATTTCCAGATCGCCACGGTGGGAGTTCTTTACATCCCAGCGGACCATATCCAGTTGAAACTCCCGCAGATGCCACTTCACCGACTCTATATCTATATCTCCGGTTGTACCATAGGAAATAAGATTCCAAACCGAATTTCGCTCCGGTTTCTCAATCTCCCAGTGATCGATAATCACATCTCCATAAACCTTCTTCAAATCATTATTAAAGGCATAGTGATAGAGCACCCAATAGGTCAGAAAATACATCTCATCGTCGGAGTGGTTCCATCCGCCATTACCCATATCGAATTCGAATGGATAGGGATGGTCACCCTCATAGATTACATCGGGTGTGGGAGCAATCTGTTCCATCGGAATCTGTATGTTGTCCAGGTAGCCGTGCTCCTCAAACATTCTATAGGCCTCTTCCCTGTAAATCTCTTTGCCTGTCAGATGATAGGCCAACTGTAGTCCAGCCGTCAAATGCGCACTGTTAAGCTTACGATCAGTCACCGTCTCCGGATACCAGTTCACAAACTCCGGGTTCCACCGGCCCCACAGCGTAGGTTTACCATCAATATCCACAAAAGAGTAGTCGTTCTCAATAATATGAGTCATAATCGAATCGATAAAATCGGCAATCCGTTGCTGCTCGTCTTCATTCAAATCAAGTAGTTGATCCATCAACCCGACTACCCACAAATAAGCAATGTACTCGTCAGTGCTGGTATGCCCTTTCCATTGCCACTGCTCCTGGGGACTCTCCCGCCAGCGGTCGGGATGGGAGACTTCGACCCCTTGACGGGCAAACGTTCGCGAAGGAAATCCATCCAGAGAGTTAATAGCTAACAAGCGTTCGTAAGACATAAATACCTCCATAGCATTGGCTTTGGCCTGCGGGTCGTTGGTAACCGCATACCGGAAAATCTCACTACTGATGTAAAATGATGTCCACAGCCCGTCGTTGTCGGTGTCAATCAGTTCTGTAGTTGTTAAATCCCCTGGCTCTTCCAGGCGAACTTCTCCTATAAGGCCCAGACGAAGATGACGTTTGCGAACCTTCTCATGAAAATAGTCTGCCTTGTCTTTCAGCGTCATCGTATTGAAACGGACTTCACTAATCCCTTCTTTGGTCAGAGCGTATCCGTTGCCCTGCGAGTCTACAGCCACATCCAGCACCTCATCGCTGGCCAGCCATCTCTTGCTCGCCCAATAGCGGTACTCCCGGTGGCTGTCCGTCGAAAACATTCCCGCCGGTGTGCCGGCCCACAACCTTCCCCGCTCGCTGTCAAAGGCCAGTGCATTCATCGAGGTCACCGGCACCTTCTCCTTCAGCGCCCGCTTCTCGCTCCAGTTGCTTTCGTCTATCGAGTAGTAGCCCCGGCCGGTCGCGATAAACAGCTCGTTGCGGCCAAATGCCCACGAACGGATATCCTCTTCCCGGACGATTTCAATGAGTTCTCCCTCTTCGAAGATTGATATCCCTGTTTCGGTCTCCACATAAAAATCTTCTCCATTTGCCTGAATACTCCGGATCGTTTCATCAGCATTGCCTGTGAATTCATTTTCGCTGGATCGCCACGAAAAATTCCGATCTCCGGCCAGCAGTACATCCCCGCTGTGGTTCACGGCCATCTGCTGGTAGGCGCCCGGATCAAACTCCCCGTAGGGATGGCCCGCATAGGCGTTACTCAGATAGTGATCTTCATAAAGATAATACAACGCGCCGGCCCCATTTTGAACCGTCACATCCACCGGCACCCGGTCAGTCAGCGGGCGAAACCGGCGGTCGCGCACCAGCTGCCCGTCAATGACAATATAGAGCCCCTGGTCGGTCAACGCATAGACGTTGTCGTCGCGGTCAACCATCATCTTCCGCATCTCCACCTCCCCGTCAACAGGATATTTGTGGGACACCGGCTGCAAAAACGGACTGTCTAAAAACGACTGCGCCTGTGTCGGAACAACCATAAGTACGAACAATGTTAAGAACAATGTTAATCTATATTGCATAGGTATATAATTTTGGGTTTGATGAATCATTCTTCACTAAAATTAAATGTTAATGGTTTTTATTTGTTAACGGCTTATAGTCTTTGCTGATACGAACATCAATTTCTACAACATCAATATTGTACTGAATAGCTTTCTCAATGCTGACAACAGAGTTTTCGGGAACGTCCGTATGAAATCCCCGATGAGCGGCAACAAAATAGTTTTCTGCAGGGTAAGGTTGATAAAGTTCTCCCGACTTACATCCTGACAAAAACAGGGGCAAAAGAAATAATAGCACATAAGTATTTGTCCCGTTCCCCATTCTATTTTATTCTCTGTAAAATTTCAGATCTGTAATTGGCTTTCGGATTCCATCGGCGCCCGTATATTCAAACCTCATATAATTGTAGGGGCGATGGGTATGGAATTCAATTTCAAAAGGATGAAGGCCTTCTTCGAGGTATACTTCGGCTACACCATCGATTTCTCGGTTGTACTCTTCGATCATCAACCGGCCATGTAAATAAAATCTAAAAATATGATAGGCGTGGCCGTTAAATCGATAATATCCTGTTTCCGGGACTTCCAGATAACCCGACAAGACCGCTCCCCAGTTGCTTTTCTGATGGGGTATTTTATACAAATACAGGATTTGAAAGGCTCCTGACGAATCGAGA
>JBBDMV010000019.1:2393-38992 GCA_040878115.1 Balneolales bacterium | reverse complement strand
CCATATTTTCCCGGTTTCCTTATCACCAAAGCTTTTAATCATTTTAAATAGTTATTTTTCCCGTTACTAACGTATAAGGTAAGTAAATGTTTTCACGCATGCAATTTAAGATGACAAGGCCGACCTTTTTATGACACCAAAGCAATACAGTCATTTTCTACAACTATAGAACCTCATTTTAGACGAACTTTGAGAGCAAAGGGGGAAATAAGAACATTAAAGAAATTCCAATTAAATGAATTCTTTTCACCCAGTAAATTTTTGGTAGTACATATGGTAGTACATAAAAGCTGGAAAATGAGCTTTAACACCTTATACGGCATGTATTTTCATGACTTCGGATCAGAAGGTTTGGGGTTCGACTCCCTACGGGCGTACTTATAAAAAACCCTGTTTAATTCAGTTTAAATAGGGTTTTTTTGTGTTTAAGAGCTGGTTCAGCCCTTTGGATTGGTTAATAGTTTTCCCCAAATAGGCAATATTTCTTTCAATGCCTGTGACCAATATTGATTCCAATATTATCCGGACGTTTTTGCCTTCGCAGCGATCTGGCCCTTGCTTCGCAGAAAAACTATCTCAGACACCTTAAAAAATTTCTTCAATTGGGTAGTTGACATGGGATAACCTGGTTGAAAAAGTAATCGATGAAAAGGATAGTCATTTTCTCTTTTTAAAGTTTCTCATGTCGAAGGGCTTTCCTTATAATTTTCCTTGCTTTTCTAAGGGTATGTTTGCGATAGCTTTTAACGGCCAATTCGATCCGCTCTACAGAAAATCCTTGTTTTATAAGCTGTTGGCTGGAAAAACATAGAACATCTCTCCCGGACAGCCGGGAAATTTTGAGGGCTTCTGCATGATCACTTTCGATAAATAACGGGGAATTAGGATAACTTTTATAGACTTTAGCTTTAAAAATGGGAGCAGCTCTAAGTTTCCATCGTGTTTTTGCGTCAGGTAGATCTAGCATGTGGAGTTCATGATACTGTATATTGTGTTTGCTGAGCCAGTATTCCGTTTCTTTACGGTATTTTTCCAGCCGGCCTGTGACCAGGCAACCTACTTTACGTGATGGCAACATAAGGGGCTCTGCATTTTTCAGGAAATCCAGATAGGCAGGGCCGTCATCATCATCCTTCTTTAAAGGGTCTTTGCAAACCACACCATCTATATCAACACAAAAATGTTCCAGTTTATCACGATGCATTATATTCCATTCCTGGCAGCCGGGAGAAGTAAGTTTCTCGAAATAAATGTCTATCAAGTCTAAACTTCCTGGATTAGCGTATACCGTACAGCTGGTAGTGCGATGGTCCACTGAGGCGTTCTTGATCAGGGCTTTTGCATGGGCCATGGATTTGCCCGCGTAAATAGTATCGTCTACGATTAGTACATGTTTTGCTTCTCTGGGAAAATATATCCGGGCCCTGGTTGTTTGGATGGCTCCCCAATGCAGTCTGGTATTTTCAATGTAACCGTCAAGATCGACCAGTGGTATATTTAGTTGCAAGGCGATCATATTGCCCGCCAATAAACCACCGCGAGGAATTCCCACTATCAAGTCCACATCGTGGGGGATCTTGTGTAGATTCATGGCTATGGTTGTAGAAAGGTCTGCGAATGATCTGTATTCCATGGTTTCCTTTAATCTTGACGTGATATTTTATTTTCTTGTCTAGGTTGTTTCACATCATCTTCATTATAACCCGTGTCTTCTTTTTTGACTGGCGTTTCTACTTTTAAACCCGCCAATTTTAATAGACGCCCGATTATCCTCTCTGCTTTGTTAATAGTCCATGTGTGATAGCTTCTCGCTTTTTCCTTGATCATTGCTGCAGATAGTTCAGGGGTATATAGCTTCTGATTGGAAAAGCAAAGCACCGGCTTACCGGTTATATTGGCGATTTCCATGGCTTGCTTTTGTTCACTTTCAATAAATAAACGTGACCCGGTATATTTTTTGAACACCTGGGTTTTGAAGGTGATTTGGGCGTTACGTTTTTGGCGTGTTTTTAAGCCGGCCAGGTCAGGCATATAAAGTTTAGTATACGTTATGTTATGTTTACTCAGCCATGCTTCAGTTTCTTTCCTGTATTCTTCAGGCCGGCTGGTGATTAAATAGCCTACCTTAAGCGATGGCAAGGAAAGAGGTTGTGTATTCTTCAGGAAACTCAGATAGGCAGGTCCGTCATCCATTTCATCTTTGGTGGGATCCTTACAAAGCACGCCATCCATATCTACACAAAAGTGTTCTAATTTATGATTATGCATGATGTTCCATTCAAAAGCCCTGGGAGACGAAAGCCTTTCAAGGTAAACATCCACCTTGTCCAAATTACGAGGGTCGGCGTATACCGTGCAATAGGTCATTGGCTGATTAATTGAAGCTCTCTCAATCTTATTTTTGGCGTGGGCCAGGGATTTTCCAGAGAGAATGGTATCGTCTACGATCAAGACATGCTTTGCTTCCCGCGGATAAAAATTGCGAGCCTTGGTTTCGCGAGATAAACCGTGACTTGGTTTTCTATTCTCAATAAATCCATCCAGGTCAATTAATGGGATATTAAGGGATAAGGCTATTAGATTGCCTGCTAATAATCCACTGCGAGGAATTCCTACTATTAGGTCCACGTTGACGGGAAGCTTGTATAGATTTTTTGTTATGTCATTAGAAAGGTCGGCGAATGATCTATACTCCATGGCTTTTTTTCAATCCTGATAGGATATTTCATTTTTATACTGTTTTTCTTCAATTTTCTTTTTTAGCATATCATTTTTTATAGCTGGCTGTTTTACGGTAACCTCAGGTGATGATAGCAGGTGCCAGGTTATTCTTTTGACTTTGTCAGTAATGCTGAAACGGTAGGCTTTTGCTTTTTGATCAACCGGTGCATGTAATAATTCTGGTGTATACAGTTTCTTGTCGGAAAAGCAAAGTACAGGTTTGCCAGCTAACCGGGTAATCCCTATGGCCTGGCTTTTATTGCTCTCAATGAAAAAGTGTGAATCGGGATAACTTTTGTAAATCAAAGCTTTAAAGCTGGCATAGTTATTATGCCTTTTGCGTGTTTCTGCGTCAGGCAGATCAAGCATGTGAAGCTTCTTATATTGAATGTTATGTTTGCTAAGCCATGCTTCGGTTTCTTTTCTGTATTTTTCAAGCCTGTTCGTGACCAAATAGCCAACCTTAAGTGAAGGCAAAGAGAGAGGCCTTGCATTTTTAAGGAAATTCAGGTAACCCGGTCCGTCATTATTTTCACTGTTAAGCGGGTCCATGCACAGAACGCCATCAATATCGATGCAACTATCTTTCAGTGCAGCACACTGCATGATATTCCATTCAAAGACTGTGGTGGGAAAAAGCCTTTCGAAAAAAATATCCACCTTTTCAAAACCATTAGGAGCAGCGTATACCGTACAATAAGTCATTTGTTGGTTAATGGTAGCTCTCTCAATTTTATCCTTAACCTGAGCTAATGATTTTCCGGAGAAAATGGTATCGTCTACAATCAAAACATGCTTTGCATCCCGCGGGAAAGATATTTGTGTTTTGGTTTTACGCGAGAAACCGTGACGTGGTTTCCGGTTATCAATAAAGCCGTCAAAGTCTATTATAGGAATGTTAAGTGATAATGCTATTAGGTTGCCGGCCAGTAAACCACTTCGTGGAATACCCACTATCAAATCTACGTCTTGTGGAATCTTGTAAAGATTCGATACAATTGTTTTCCCCATGTCCGCGAATGATATATAGTTCATTTTATCCATAATAGATTCAGATTTAACGAGAGGTATATTATATGATCGGTTAAGTTTTCTTTAGTTGACTGTTGATGAAAGAAAAATAATTAATTCGCAATAACATAATTAAAATATATTATATATATTTAGTGAGAAGTATGAATAGATATTAATTATAACTTTACGGATTAAGATTTTATTTTCTTATAAAATTAACTAATTAAATTAACTTGAGGTCCAGACATAGATGCAAAGAGAGAAAGATTTTGTAAGTGTGGTAATACCTTGTTACAATCATGGAGCTTACATAGGGGATACCTTACAAAGCGTACTGAATCAAACTTACCACAATTATGAAATTATTATAGTCGATGATGGCTCGGATGATCTTCATACCCGAGTAGTCCTGGATGAAATAGATCATCCGAAAGTAACCGTTCTTCGTAAAGTAAACGGTCATGTATCCTCGGCCAGGAATCATGGAATAAAATTTAGCAAGGGTGAATACATCCTTACTCTGGATGCAGATGATCAGTTTATGCCTGATTTTCTGGAAAAAGCAGTGCCGATTTTGAAGAAGCGACCGGAGATAGGTGTTGTAACTTGCAATGCTTATATCTTTGATCCCAAAGGAAATATAAGCACCCATGACAAAAAGGGTGGAGAGGCTAAAGATTTCCTGACGGTAAATAATTGTTTGGCAAGTGCTCTTTTTCGATATCAGTGCTGGCAGGAAGCCGATGGATATGACGAGACGATGAAAAACGGATACGAAGATTGGGATTTTTGGCTTTCAGTTACCTCTTCAGGTTGGTTGATACATTCCATACCCGAATATTTATATCGATACAGAGACACACCTAACTCAATGCTAAAGCAGGTTCCGGAACAGCGACCTGAATTGATGAAAAGAATCGTCATAAAGCATGAGGCTGTATTCAGGGAAAATATAGTTGCTGTGATTTACAGTAAAGAACTGAAATTACAGCACTCAAAAAATAAGATTATAAAATCTTTAGCATACAGGGTTGGCACTGCAATACTCTCTCCTTTGCGCTTGCTGTTTGCTTTATATAGAGCTAGAAGAAAACCAATTACCAATCACTCAGAACAACAGCTCGTATGCTACGAAAAAAAGACTTTATCAGTGTAGTTATTCCATGCTATAACCACGGTGCTTACATACAGGAAGCCGTGAATAGTGTATTGGATCAAACGTATAATAATTTTGAAATTATAATTGTTGATGACGGATCGAATGATCGAAATACCATTAAAGTATTGGATGAATTGGATGATCCGAAAGTGACCGTTCTGCGTAAAAAAAATGGCTACGTGTCCTCGGCCAGAAATCACGGGATTAGATATAGCCTCGGAGAGTATATTCTTACTTTAGATGCCGATGATATGTTTGCACCTACCTTTTTGGAAAAAGCCCTGCCGGTATTGAAGGAGCAGCCTGAAATCGGTGTGGTTACAAGTTACTTGCGTAATTTCAATAACAAGGGTTTTCAAAAAATAGAAAGGACAAAAGGAGGTGGTGTAGAAAACTTTCTAACTGAAAATCAATGCAATGCCAGCGCTTTATTTCGCTACCAGTGTTGGGCAGATGCTGGCGGGTACAACGAATCATACAATGCAATTACCAAAGGGTACGAAGACAAGGATTTTTGGTTATCTGTAGCCCGTAAAGGTTGGAAAATTTATTCTATACCAGAAAGCCTTTTCTGGTATAGAACTGTACCTGGATCCATGTCGACTAATAATATTTCAAATAGACCTGAAATGGTCAGAAGATTAGTAAAAAGACATAAGAAGGCGTATCGAGAGCATGTAGTTGATGTGATATATAAGATGGAGCTAAAAATCCAGAAGGTAAATGAAATCAAAAAGTCCAGAACATATAAAGTTGGAAGAATACTCCTGTCTCCTCTTATTTTAATAAGAGACTTTTCCTTCAGTATAAATAAAACCAAAGAAAGATTCGCAAAGAGAAAAAGGGTGGGCATGAAATACTAACTAACTTGCTGGTAATTTGAACCTTAAATACAAATAAAAAAATAATGCTACTTACAACTATTCAAAACTTGTTTACGCGCAAACAAAAGTTAATAAAAAACCCTCCTGTCGGTACAATTCAATGGGGGGACTTTAGACGTGTTAACCCGATAAGCAGGAAATACGGATTTGACAGAGGTGGGCCAATTGATCGCTACTATATCAAAAACTTTTTAACAAGGCATTCAAATGAGATAAAAGGGCGTGTACTTGAAATTGGTGATAACAAATATACCAAACACTATGGCGGCAAAAAAGTAGATAGAAGTGATATTCTGCATGTTCATTCGGATAATCCCAAAGCTACCTTTGTTGGTGATTTAACCGATGCTGAACATGTACCGTCAAATGCTTTTGACTGTGTGGTTTTAACACAAACCCTACATTTAATTTATGATTATAAAAAGGCACTTCAAACCTGTTATCGGTTATTGAAACCAGGGGGCAGCCTGTTGTTAACCGTACCGGGAATCAGCCAAATAGAAGATGGGGAATGGGGAAAAAACTGGCTATGGTCTTTTACAGAAAGATCAATGGAGCTCATTTTTAAAGAAACTTTTCCAGAAGCTGAAACAGAAATAGAGAAGTTTGGAAATGTATTGTCAGCTTCAGCCTTTTTATATGGTCTTGGTGTAAATGAGGTCACCAAAAAAGAACTTGATTTCATTGACCCGCTATACCAGGTATTAATTACAGTTAAAGCAACAAAAAAAGCGGAACAATGCCAGGTTATGTGAAGCAAAAATTACGTAAAGCCAGAAATATCTTTCGTCCGAAAGGTATTATCCTGATGTACCATCGAATAGCTGATGTAAATAATGATCCATGGGAGCTTTGCGTAAATCCTGAATTGTTCAAAGAGCAACTGGAAGTATTAAGGCGTTACGAGGAGGTGCTACCTTTACAGGAGCTATCAGAAAGAGTCATACATAAAAAAAGCCTACAGAAAGCAATCGCCTTAACTTTTGATGATGGTTACAGGGATAACTTCTTCGAAGCAAAGAAATGGTTAGAGCGGTATAAGGTCCCCGCCACGTTTTTTATTTCATCAGGATATATCGGGAAAAACAGGGAGTTCTGGTGGGATGAGCTCGAACGCTTACTTTTAACACCTGGTAAACTACCTGAACGTTCTCAACTAGATGGAGAGCATATAATAACAAATTTAGGGGCTGATGCAGAATTAACGGAACCAACTTATGAAAGCTTCAAAACCTGGACTAGTAAAGAAATCCCCCCGTCGAAAAGGCATACCCTTTATTTGGAGCTATGGCAAATTATCAGGACCTGCCCATATGAAAAACAACTTCAGATCATGGACCAGATTGCACAATGGGCTGGATGCAATCTGGAAAAACGAGACGATTATCTCCCGATGACAAAGGAAGAATTAGTTCGGTTCATCGAGAGTGATTTTATAGAAATAGGAGCACATACCTGCTATCATCCGGATTTGTCACTTTTGTCTATAGCTGCGCAGAAGAAAGAGATATTTGAAGGGAAAAAAACTTTGGAATTTTGGTTAAATAAAGAGATTGATACTTTTTCTTATCCCTTCGGAAAATATAATGTGGATACATTGAGCCTTATAAATGAAGCAGGATTTCAGTTTGCATATACAACAAAAAAGGGTTTGGCAAATGGGAAACAAAGTTCCTTTACACTACCCAGATTCCAAGTAAAAAACTGGACTGGCAAAGAGTTTGAGTCAAAGCTAAAAGAATGGCTATAATAAAATTAGAAACAATGAAGAGAGAACCACTTGTATCAATAATTACTCCATTTTATAATGTGGAAGAATTTTTACAGGAAGCCGTCGAGAGTGTAATCAACCAATCTTACAAAAATTGGGAGCTACTATTAGTCGATGACGGTTCAACAGACAATAGTAGTAGTATGGCTCGTGATATAGCTATTAGATATAGCAATAAAATAACATATTTGAGTCATGGTAATTATAAAAACAAAGGAGTTAGTGCAAGCAGAAATCTTGGGTTGTCTAAAGCTAATGGAGAACTTGTGGCTTTTTTGGACGCTGATGATATCTGGTTTTCAAAAAAATTAGCTCATCAGATAAAAATTATGAATAACCACCAAGCAGTTGATATGGTTTGCGGTTCTACATTGTATTGGAACAGTTGGGTAGATAACAGCAAGCCAGATGAGCTGGTTAAAATCAAATGTAATCAAAATACTATATTTGAACCAACTGAACTGTCAACAATTTTATATCCCCTGGGAAGGGCGTGTGCGCCCAGTATGAATGGGTTATTAATTAAACGTCCAGTAATTGATAAGGTCGGGGGATTTGTGGATGAGTTTATCTGTATGTACGACGATCAAGCTTTTTTGAGCAAAATATATTTATACGCTTCAGTATATATTACTGAGGAATGTTATGATAAATACCGACAAAGACCGGAATCAATATGCGGCACTGTACAAAAGGATGGTAGCTATCATGCTTTCAGGAGATACTTCCTTAACTGGTTTAAAGATTATTTAAATAAAAATAACATTCATATAAAAGAGGTAGAAGAAGCACTAAATAGAAATTTGATAAAGTATGAAAGACCTAATTATTATAAGATGTTTCAACTACAAAAAAAGATAAAGCGGTTAGCAAAATCAAAGATAGACGTGATGGGGGAGATATTTAAGCAAGGGTGAAAGGCCGGGATAGCGATATACAATATCAAATAGAGAGGCTCTTACGCTGATCGTAAATCGGAATAGAGGATTAGCTGGTAAAATAATTCGGAAGTTATTGAGAGCAATTGGCTTGTAAATTTCAAAAGATACAGAGTGGCTATTTCGGTCATATGGTGCCACGAGTTTAAAAAGTATACTAACCAAAGTTTAATTTTCCAGCAGCTGCCCTTCTGTTGGAATTAGTTAGGAAATGCAACGATTTCAGATGTTAGGTATTGAATCATCGTTAAAACTTCATTTTTCTCCGCTAGCCCTTTCTACTTATTATAAACAAAGTAATATATAACAATTATAATTAATTAATTACTATATAAATTATATTAATAACTATATTAAATATATCACAGTTCAACTTATAAATATTCAATTTTCTTTAAAATGAGATTTCTTTTTTTTCTTCCTTTATTTCTTTTTCCATTTATCTCTAACGCTCAAAATCAAGAGTATAATGACGGCATTCGGTATAGCCAACAGTTCCGTTTAGGTGAGGGGATCGTCCGAATTGCCGAGCCGGGGGAGCTTTCGGATACACTCAATGTTTGGGGTGACATCAATAATCCGGGACGTTACCTGGTGCCGCGCGGGATGAGCCTTACCAGTGTTATTTCTTACTCCCGTGGCCCCTCCCGTTATATAACAGGTGAAACCACTACGGATTGGTCAAAAGTCAGGCTGGAAGTTTCCGTATCCCATACTAACAAGAATACTGGTAACGATGAAATCACCAATTTCCAATACCGTTATAATGAACCTATTCCCGAGGGCATGCGAGATTTCAAGTTGCACAACAATGACGTCATCGCAATTCAGGTTCGCCGTCGTCCGTCATTCGCCGACTATGTACGGGTCATTGCACCGGTAGTCTCAACCGTAGCAACAAGCTTCTTGATTATGGAACGATTAAGGGGCGATTAAGTAGCATTTCTATTTAAACCATTTATTATACAAGTAATTGTAATGAAAGGAGTTATGTGTTATGATAAGCACATTATATATAATTAATTAACTATTTTTTTTGCATAATAAAACATAAGTTTATTCAATCATATACACTCTCAACTTAAAGATACTGTTTCAATGTCCAATCAAGATTTAAACGGTTCCGGCTCGAAGGGAAACCTTAATTCATCAAATTCTTTTTTTAATAACACATCATCGACAACAGGTGCTACTGAAATTGATGCAAAGAAGCTATCCCGGCTTCTTTACAGTTATAAATGGATGACTGTTTGCGTAATTATAGCCACGGTGGCAGCTATGTATTTTTACGTTAACTCTGTTATACCGATTTATCAGGGTGAGGGAACCATGATCATATCACAGAATGAGAATAGTTATGCCAGTACAGGAAGCGATATGAATAGTATGCTTACCAGCAGCTTTGGGATTGGCCGGGGCAGGACCATTGCGAATGAATTGGCAATTCTGCGATCCAGAAATTTTGCAGAGGTTATTGCCGATAAAATTCTTGAATCACCTATACAACCTGATGGACGACTGCATCCACTGCTTTGGAGAACATACCCTGAAGATGCTTCAATGGTCGGTAGAGATGTACTTGCCTCTCGTGTACAGGGGAGGCTGACTACGGCGCCCGTCGAAGATGAATTGCAGTCTGATATGATCCTGATCACTTTTAACAGCCCTTCCTCTCATGAGGCTGCTACAGTAACCAATATGGTGCTCGATTCCTATACTCAGTTTTCAAGTGATCAGAACCGGGAACAGGTACGATCAGCCATCAGTTATCTAAACCAGGAAATGGCTACGGTACAGGAAACCTTGAATGAAAAAGAAGAAAAATTGCGCGACTTCATGAACCGTGAGAAGCTGGTTGAATTGGACAGTCAAACTCATGAGTTGATAACAGCCATATCTAATATAGAAAACGAGCGTCAGGCGGCATCGGTTCAAGAAGTGGCTGCACGTTCAGCAATAAAAAGCTATCAGGAGGAATTGAATAATATTAAACCAGGGTTCGCTCAAAAATATGCTGAAGGCCTATCGACTAAGCTAAATCGTTACCAATTCAGTCTGGCCGAACTGGAAACGGAAAGAATGTTGATGATCCAGAGAAACCCATCCTTAGAAAATAACCCAGAGCTGGAACCCTCTTTACAACGTTTAAACAAACAGATTACTGAATTAAAAGCAGAGATCACCGAACTAGCGGGAGATTTTATTGAAAATGATGATAATGCTTTAAGTTTTCTTGGGAGCCCCGACGGAGATATGATCGCCAGGGTCACTGAAATAAGCCAGCAGCTGCTGGTTCATGAACTTGATGCCCAGCAATACGCGGCCCAGATCGAAGTATTGGACCAGCGACTCGAAGAATACCAGTCCACCTTTGATGATTTACCCGATAACATGATCGAATTTGCACGCCTAACGCGGGATGTAGAAGTTAATGAGCAGCTATACCTGAACATATCCGGACAATCCTCCGAACTTGCCGTTTGGGAGCAGACGCAGTCCAGCCCGGGCCGTGTTGTTGATTATTCTGAGGTGCCTGATATCCCCGTCGAACCCAAAACGCAACTTTTGTTGATTTGGAGCTTTGTCATAGGCTGTATGCTCTCTTTTGGATTGGTTTATATTCGGGAAATGACCAGTACCAGGATTAACAGCATAGAAAAGCTGATGCAGAAGAAATATACTATCTTATCGGTAATACCCGATATCACCATTAATAAAGCAAAGCTATTTGGCAAGAAAAGGCTCATAGAAGCCGGAGATCATTTTATTTCTTCGGATCTGATAACCGTTCTTGATCCAATGTCTTATGCCAGTGAAGCTTATCGACGCCTGCTGAGCAATATCATGTTTTCACAGACTGATAAATCATATAAGTCGATCCTTGTTACTTCGGCCAATAAGGCCGAGGGCAAAAGTTCCATGATCGCAAACCTGGCCGCCGTTTACGCCGAGACCGGGAAGTCAGTTGCACTGGTTGATTGTGATTTCCGCCAGTCGACACAGTATAAGTTGTGGGGGCTTCCAGCATCCCCGGGGTCGGCTGATGTTCTGTCAGAGAAAATCAGCTTAGAGCGAGTTATTCAACCAACTGTTGTTGATAACATCCACGTGATTTCAACCGGCAAGGCTCCGGGCAATCCCGCGGAGATGGTCCAGAGCCGGAACATGAAGGAAATGATCGATAAACTAAAAGGTATTTATGATGTGGTGCTCATCGATTCCCCTCCCTTTGGCTTTATAACCGATGCTGCTCCTCTTATGCAGTATATTGATGGTGTCGTACTGGTAACCAGATTTAACCAATCCAAAGAACCGGAACTTGAGCAGTGCTTAGGAAATCTGCGGAATGTCAATGCCAATATTATTGGAACGGTCATGACAAGCTTCAACCACAAAAAAGCTGCGGGGTATAATTTAGAGACCAGCCATTTTAAAAATGCCTTCGAAAACTACAACCGTTACAACGGTAAAGAAGTTAAAAAGAAAAAAGTAAGGAAGTATTAGCAGGGTTGGGAATGATATAGCCCAAGAAAAATACCCGGGTAAAGTTATTGTCTTTACCCGGAATTGCACCAGAAGTAAGCTCCATAAGAATATCCCACATCGGCGGGAAGAAGTTCTATGGCATGTAATAATTCTTTCTATTGAGGGATATAATAATTATGGTCGGACCAGAATGGTAAACTCTCATATAATAGCATTTTTTTTATCGATGATATTAGATATCATTTTATTAATCTCTTCATAGGTACTATTTATATCATTATTGAGTATGAAATTACATTTAAAATCATTTTTAATTTCTGATATATAACGAGATTCTTTTAAAGCGAGTTTTAATCTTTTTTCCCCGCCTATAAAATATTCACCGGAAAAGGTTGAATTATCTCTTTTTTTTCTTCTCTTAATCTTTTCTTCACGATTAGCCGTGACTACCACCAGAATATTCGGAAGGTATGCATTCTTAATTAGCCAGGGTGTCCAAATTTCTTTTGGAGTACTTTTACTGTACTTTCGCAGAGTTCCTACATTTTGAAATATGCCCTGGTCTTTAATAAATACATATTTGTTACTTTTATAAATAAATTTGTACTGGATTAGAGTAAGATAAATAGCAATCACCCGTCTAGCATTTGCAATATTTATCATTGGTTTGATCTTTTTATATAGACAAAAAGTTACAAAAGCTGCTCTTATATCAAATATTTTCCTCAGAGGAATATTTTTTAAATTTAAATCCAGAGTTACTATATTTTTATTCTGTAATTCTTTTTTCAAATATCCTGTACAGGTAGATTTACCCGAACACATTGGTCCTGTGAATTCAAATATAAGTGGCCCAGTATGATTTAACACTTTAATATTCCCCCTTCTAATGGTAATCTTATGTTATATATAGACAATAAATATACATATTACTATTCATAAAATACAAAGAAAATCTTCTCTGTTAGGGTGGGCTTCAATCCACAGTCATTTAGATCCTGCAATTACTCTAAGCTTCAGGATGGAAACAGGCTTTGCCATTCGCAGGGACGGGAGCGGCCATTGAATCCTTAAGCTGGTGTTTATACATGACAGCCTCTGGGAAGGTCGCTGTTCTCGTATGCTGAACTTCATCGATGATTATAAATATCAGGAGAAGTATGAGAAATGTCCCACCAATGGTTATGATTTCAATCACAACCGGTCACCCAGTCCTTTGGTATACAATAAGCCCATTTTTATGTTTTCCTCCATGATCTCTCAAAAAAATGGAGAAACCATGGAGGAAATCGATAAACAGCCAGGCTTATATCAGGGTTAGATTTATGTTAGTTCGTTTCTTTGTACTTAAAAGTTCCATTTCCCATGTAGTCGTCACTTACACCATTAAAATCACAATCTGAAACCTCAACTACAGAGCCTGATTCTATCCGAATTGCTGTAGAACTGGAACTTCCATTACCTGTAAACTCAACACCAGATACCTCCCAAGAGCTACTGCCACGAACATCCAAAGCGGGGTTTGCGTTCTTTATTGAGATTCCATTTATAGTAGTATCGGTATTGGAGTCTACTCCTTTACTACATCCATCAATCTCTAAATCTGTTATTCTCGCTTCTCCGCTTGCTTGTATGAGTATTCCTGTGTTACCCGAACCGATAATAGTCATTCCGTTAATTTCGACTTCTTGTGTATCACTCGTAAAGTGCACGGCCGGACTATCGCCAGTACCATCGTTTATAGAAGTGAAGTTGTTAAAGGTAATCTTCTTTAAATGAGTAAATCTATTTCCATCTTTGCCTGCATTTTCCGTAGTTATATCTGTAAGCACTAATGTATTATCAGGGTGTGCGGCGCCTGTTTGGCGCATATTTCTATCAATGCTATTGATTATACGTCCATTGATTAATTCTGCGCCTCTAATATTACTGGAAGTCTTAAACCCGTTGTAGTTTTCATGTAGGTAAAAATCTTCACATACCAAATTATAGCCACTAGAGAAATCAAGTCCGTAAGACCCACCATTCATTCCACATCCCCATGCTTCAAAATCTTGAACATAAACATTGATGCCTGTATTTGTTCCAATACCATGTCTCAGGCAATCCCACGCTTTAATACGTTTCATGACTAAATTAGATACTCGCATGGCAAAACAAGAATCACCAGCATCATGGGCATGCATATCTTCAACACGGATATTAAAAGTCTCTTCACCTTCTGCCATAGTATCACGGTTACCCTGCAACCTCATCAAACTACTTTCTCCACCGTTTACAGAATAGTTCCCGTTAATGCGGAAATGATGGAAGAATAAATTTTCCAGCACATGATCTCCTGTTGAATTCTGTGGTGCCTTTATTATCCAATGGGTTTCACCGCTAGCGGCATTCCAATCAGGGTTATCGGATAGTTTTATTTCGCTATCATAGCCATCACCATACATTTCAAGCCCATTGTGTTTATGGGTGATTCGTTTTATGGTATGTTGCAACATGTAGGTTCCTGCCGGAATATAAATCGTTTTAATAGTATTTGATGCAATCCAGTCAAGTACTTTATCAAATACCTTGACATCGCTTTCACTACCCAGCCTGTCAACACCGTCACCCCGGGCACCGAACCACTTGACGTTTATTTCTCCAACGTCAGGACGTTTCCATCTGCCTGTTGAAACCCCGTCAACCTTAAAGATCATCCCCCCGTCATCGTCTTCAGTAGAATCCTTATCCCAGTTAACTATTGTACCGCCACCGTCATCAGCTTCATAGTAACCCGTTAGGGCAGCAATTTCTCCAACCTCTCCAGGGGTAGTTCTTAAAGCAGAGACGCTGTTAAATATAGCCTTGCTTTCATCAATTGGATTCCCGTCACCAATAATTGGATCACCGTTACCAACACCAGCAACATCACCAAGGCTGCCAGGCGTGCAGCCTTTCAATACACCCATTGCGCTGGGCACGAATGCACATCCTCCCATTAATAAGGCCGTTCGTTTAATTGCTTCTTTTCTATTCATGCTCATAAGACTTGGTTTATAAATTTGTTTTTCCCATGCCTCAGTCTTGCTTACCTTATCACCCTGATTGGCAAGGTGATAAGGTAAGCAAGGGATTCCGCGTAATTCATTCAGGACTGAGGTTTATGGCTTTATTTTATTCAGAAGAAATAAGATTAATTTTTTATAATTATAAATTCTGAAAGGGCTATAATATTAATTTTTAATAACAAAGCAATGGAATATTCCTGCACCGGGATCGGAAGGACCAACCTATAGGTCCTTTAATGTTTTGTATTCAACCTTAACTTATTTGACCGCAATCCTGTCTGAAAGACCACTTCTATTTGTTAAAAGTTGTTAATCCTTAGTGGTATGATTTGCCGGGCAGGTAAGGATATGAAGGTAGCGATGGTCCTGAGTAGACACGAAAGCTACCCTATTTTTTTGAAATAATAGGGTACAACACGGCCGACAATTAGTTTGGCCATTAATGCAAGATGCAACTGTTTCACATGAGCATTTTCTTAACAGAAACTGGATATAAAGCCTGTCTGCCTGGGCAACTGACCTGTGAATCAGAGTGGTCTACAGTTATTCAAAAGGCAGATTGGTAAATCCAGCACGTCACATAAGGAAAGGTTCTACATACTCCGGGAGGCCTTTGCGTAAGACGTAAAGAAGTAAGCAGATGGCGTAGTACCGGTATTCACAAACCGTGTGTGTTGCTAATATCAGCTATAGTGACCATCTGATAGATTACGCAATACATTAGTATTATAATATATAAATATCTTTTTTCTTATAAATTAATAGCTTTATATTATTAATCACGAATACAGGCATCCTTTGACGCTTATGAGGGGTTCCACCAAATATTCCTTTATACATTTGGATTCCATTTACATGACTCATGTGAGTTACAAAGCGTTAGCTTTGTTCATATCTATATTTTCAAAGAAGAATAGATCACTTTACTCGAATCTTGCCACTATTATTTTCAGAAAGAATGTTTATATCAGTAATTATACCAACTTATAACCGGGCGCATCTGATAAAAGATGCCATTGACTCTGTTTTAAATCAAACCTATCAAGATTATGAATTACTGATAATCGATGATTATTCAGAGGATAAAACAAAAGAAATAGTTCAAAGCTATAGCGATCCAAGAGTAAAATATCTACTCAATAATAGACCAAAAGGAGCACAAGGAGCAAGGAATACCGGACTTCATGCAGCAAGAGGAGAGTGGATAGCCTTATTGGATTCTGACGACATATGGTTACCTGCAAAGTTAGAAAAGCAGGTTAACTATATAACAAATACCGATAAAGATGTAGTTGGGCTATCAACCGGAAATGCTAAATATGACTTTGAAAATGATAAGGTATTACATTATAAAATCCCCCAATTAAAAAATTATACAGTAAAAGATTTACTGTATAAAAATTATTTAAGTGGTTCTTCTACTTTTTTCTTTAAAAAAAGAATAGCATTAGAATTTGGAGGATTTGATGAACGCTTTCCTGCTATGCAAGACATAGATTTTTATATTTCCATGGCGATAATGGGTGAAGTACATGGCATGAAAGAGGTGCTAGCTTACATTAGAACAAATAACGATGACAGGATTACGATTAACTACAACTTAAAATTATTAGCATCTCAAATGTTCTATCGAAAATACAATACCTTAATAAAAAGTAGTTTGCACCTTCAAAACAAAGCTATTTCAAGACTATTGGTATACGGATGGAGAGAAAATAAAATAAGCCTTATTCGGTACTTTCATTGGCTAATCATTGGTCTTTTTATCGATCGATCAAATCTTAGATGGATACTATCTAATGTTGTTAGAAACAAATAGATTATAAATAACGAACGATAGAAAATATATAAAAAAATACCAAAAGTATTATAAAAAACATAAAGATGAACTTAAAATTCAGTCAGATAGCATTATTTACCTATTCGTTTGCCCTGGTGGTTTTCTCAGGTATTACAGAAACTACTATGGTTGAGAATTTAGTTGGTGCTGCTTTGGTTGGTATTTTTTTTATTGAAAGTTCTTTTAAGAATAACTTTACATGGCGGTGGCATTGGTCCATGATTTTCATATTGCTGTTTATAGCCTGTGCCTTTGCTGCTATTATACTTAACCCAGAATCAGTTAGAAGGTTTATTACAGTAGTACTGGTAATGGTCCTGTTTTATGTTGTATACAATATCGTTGCAGAAACTAAATCTATTTTACCTATAGCGATGGGTTTAACAATCGGCCTTTTCTACACCATTATATTACAATACGATCAAATTATGTTATCCTTTGACGGTGTCTCCCAGGAAAGGCTGTCAGGTTTGATAGGAAACCCAAATAACTATTCATTCTTCCTGTTTGGTACGTCACTAATATTACTCTTGCCCATCATTGGAAAGTATAAAATTAATCCTGTAATCAGGTACAGTATATTTGCATGCATATTCATTTTTTCTGTATTGATATTGACTACCACCGGGTCAAGAAAGGGCGTTATTTTACTGACTTTTATATTGTTCTCCACTTTCCTCCTAATGAGTAAAAGGGAAAAGGCGATCATTAAGGTCCAGTATTTGACGGTTTTTACTGGGATTATTGTGTTTTTTTATAATTTATTCTCGGAATCTTCTTTTTATGAGCGTGTAGAAAATATCTTTAAATACAGCAGGGGCGAGCAGGTTAATGAGGGAAGTCTTCAAATAAGAGATAATATGATTTCCACAGCATTAACCATGTGGACAGAGAAACCATTTATTGGGTGGGGATTAGATTCATTCCGGGTTCATGGAGGATTTGGCACTTATTCTCATAATAACTATACAGAATTACTCTTTAACCAAGGTTTGATTGGCCTTTGTCTTTATTATAGTTTTTTTATCTCAATTCTTTTTGTGAGTTATAAACTACTAAAGCGGTTTAAAGATTCAGAAAATTATAAAATTATAGGATGGGTTATAATATCAATTTTAGTTCTGTTATTGTGGGACTTTGCTGCTGTCAGTTATTATGATAAAAAATACTGGTTAATGGTAGGGGTGATTCTCGCTGTGTTGGTTAACACTGAGGAGCAAGCATGAAAGTCGGACTATTCTTTGGCACCTTTGCCGGAGGCGGGGCTGAGCGAATGATGATAAACCTGGCAAAGGGTTTGCATGGTTCCGGCGTCGAAGTGATCGTTTATGTGGTTAACAGAACAGGAGTTCTTTTAAAGGAAGTACCATCATATATCCAGGTCCACGATTACAAGGCAAAGCATGGAGCTAAGTCCATTATTCACAAGATACGGGATACGCTAAAATTTGATGAATTAGATGCGCTCATTTCAACTCAGGAACATATTAACGCAAGTGTGGCATTAGCCTCAATTGGGGTTAAGACAAAGACCAAAATTATCTTTCGTGAGGCGAATACTCCAAAGCAGAAAAACATAACGGCATGGAGGAAATACCTTAATAAAAAGCTTTATTATACAGCAGACCATTACGTTGCTGTATCAAAAGGCGTGAAAGACAGTATGAAAGATTTCTATCAGTTAAAGGAAGAAAAAATATCTGTCATTTATAATCCAGTGGTTGATGGTTCATTACAAACCTTAGCCAAAGAGGTGGTTGATGATCACCCCTGGTTTACAGAAAGAAATGATATACCGGTAATTGTGGCAATGGGAAGGTTCGAGCCGCACAAAGGTTTTGAAGACCTGATCGAATCCTTTGCCCTTGTGCGAAATCAAAGGGAAGCAAAATTAGTTATATTCGGTGATAAAAATAAGAACACCCGGTACTTTAAATCACTACAAGACAAAGTAGTTGATCTGAAACTAAAAGATGATGTGGATTTCCCGGGTTTTGTGAACAACCCGTACAAGTATTTGGCAAAGGCTTCACTATTTGTGTTATCATCAAGATACGAAGGGCTCCCTGGGGTACTTATACAAGCTATGGCATGTGGATGCCCTGTAGTGAGTACGGATTGTCCGTCTGGCCCGGAAGAAATCCTCAGTAATCCAGAATACGGCAAACTTGTTCCGGTTTCTGACCCTGAAAAACTGTCTATAGCCATTCTTTCTAGTCTAACTCAAAACCACGATATAAACAGGATAACATCCAGGGCGGCTGAATTTAGTGTAGATAAGGCTGTAAGCGCTTATTTAAAACTTACAGCAATGATTGATAAAGCCAAACACTATAGCATATAATGATCTTGCATAATCCTACACTGTTTGGACTTTAAATACAAAAATGATCTAAATACGAGCTGATACCATAATTGCGGGTTGGCCGAAATAAATTCGAAAGAGAGTGTACAAGATCTACAGGGATCACAAGGAGGAGCTAATTTATAATCTGGTCCAAAGAGAGCAAACCAATCAAACTACCTGGCATCATACGAATATGACCGGGTATGTACATTATGTAGATGGCCAGTTTATGATCCGGTCCTATAAGGGATATTTGTACCAAAGTACGGACCATGGAGAGACATGGGAACTTATCATTGATTTGTCAACCTTGTTTTCTGACCAACTGAAGCTTTTTTGTCGTCTAACGAGAAGGCTATTCAGAACTCACATCTATCACGTGATTCCTGTTGACGATGTTTGGATTGTTTTTGGTTTGGGTAAGATTTTTACGGTTTCTTTATCTCGAAGAGAAGTTATTGCTGTAAATCCTATACAAGGTTCCCGCCCTCTTCTTATTTGTGATCATCATCGTTCGGTGTATTATGGGGAATATATACGCAATCCTGAGCGACGAAAAATAAGTATATTCAAGTCAAATAATAAGCATACGAGTTTCTCTACCATTTATAGCTTTAATTCAATCCGTCATGTACACGGCGTTTTCCATGATCCATACTCAGGAAATCTCTTTGCAACAACAGGAGATAAAGATAAAGAATGTCACATTGGTTTTTTTAAAAATGGTAATTTTAACCCGATTATTTCCGGCTCCCAACAAACGAGATGCGTTCAGCCTTTATTCAGTCAAAACCATATCCACTTTGCCACTGACGCACCTGATGAAAAGAACAGCATTTATTGCTATGAAAGATCAAGCAATAAGATAACTCTGCTGCAACACACAGGCGGCCCGGTATTTTACAGTTGCCAGGCTGGAGGATTAAGCTTCTTTGCCACGGTTTGTGAACCCTCCGATATTAACAAGGTCCATGAGGTAGAGTTGTGGGCTTCTGCGGATGGCAATACCTGGAAGTGCATCCTAACACTAAAAAAAGACAGGTGGTCCCTGAAGTATTTCGGGTATGGCCTGATTAGTTTTCCTGCCGGCCCGGGCAGTGATGAGTACCTATGGCTTAACCCTATGGCTATCACGCATGATCAAGAGATCCTCAAAATACCTATTCAGGATATCAAAAAAACTTTAAGTAAATAACACTATGACCATTGACATTATAGCAGGTGCCCGTCCCAACTTCATGAAAATTGCTCCCATAATCAGAGAGGTCCAAAAAGCGGCAAACAATGGCGCGGATATATCCTATCGTTTGGTCCATACCGGCCAGCACTACGATAAAAACATGAGTGGTAGCTTTTTCGAGCAGCTGGGTATACCCGAACCCGACGTAAACCTAAACGCCGGTGGCGGCTCACAAGCCGAACAAACGGCCGCCATCATGATTGGTTTCGAAAAAGAGCTGACCGAAAATCCCGCTGAATTGGTACTGGTTGTAGGGGATGTGACTTCTACTTTGGCCTGTTCCATTGTGGCCAAAAAGTTGAACACTAAAGTCGCTCATGTAGAGGCCGGTATCCGGTCGGGTGATTGGAGCATGCCCGAAGAAGTCAATCGAGTCGTCACAGATAGCATTACCAATTACTTCTTCACCACTTCGGAAATAGCCAACATCAACCTGAGAAAAGCAGGTGTAGATGATGGTAATATTTACTTTGTGGGAAACACGATGATCGATACCCTCCTTGCAAACGTATCGGGGTTGCAACAGCCAGAAATTTGGAAGGAATTAAGCCTATCTGACCGCAACTACTTTGTCATGACATTGCATCGCCCTGCCAATGTGGATGAAGAGGGCAAGCTTAGAGAACTAATAAATGAAATTAACAATAATAGCCAGAACTTGCCCATTGTGTTCCCTGTACATCCAAGAACAAAAAAGATACTTGAGAGCCTTGGTATAGAAGCTCCGAACCTTCATATGGTTGGTCCATTAGGGTATCTGGAATTCAACTATCTTGTGCAACATGCTAAAGCGGTGATAACCGATTCAGGCGGCATCACCGAAGAGACGACGGTCCTGGGGGTACCCTGCCTGACATTGCGTGACAACACTGAGCGGCCTGAAACGATTTCAATTGGCACCAATGAACTCGTGGGGACCGATCCGGGAAACATCGCACCTTTCCTGACCAGGCTGTTTGAAGGCAAATGGAAAAAAGGTGAAATCCCTGAAAAGTGGGATGGTAAGGCGGCTGAACGTATCGTTCAGGCCCTTATTGGTTTAGATAAAGGAAACCTTATAAAGGATATAGACTTAGGTATAATAAATGTACTTTGAAAATCTGGAAAAGAATAAAAATAGAAGATATGCAAGGCGGTAAATAATGCAACCAGCCTAATCAAGTAAAAGCCGATCTTGCCCTTGCTTTCTTAACAGTTTGTATGGAGGCTCTTCAAATTAAACCGAGTTTTCAGTTAGTCAAAATTGCAGACCAGTCGAGACCGCCTTTGAACAACGCCATATCAAGGCCGTATCAAAGCCGTATCAACACCGTATATATATGGCTTTGATATGGTGTTGATACGAAGTTGATTCGCATTTGTATAAACCAACAATAGAACTCAGGTTGAAGAATAATATTGAAATAAAGAGAAATAACACCTCAAAAATTACACCTTTAAAAGGCCTTCTCATCGGACCACTACCAATTTCAGGAGATGTATGTGGTGGAGCTAAGGTTTCTTTTGCACAAATGAAGGGCCATCTGAGCTTGCAGTCTAATATATCATGGGAAGTTGTAAATACGGCAAGGCCATTCATTCGTTACGGTATACTTTTTCGGGGGGTACTGAATGGTCTTACCTTTTTGAAAGTGCTTCTTGAAATAATTTATAAAGCACGAAGTAAGAGAATAGCGGTTGTCAATATATCCACAAATGGGGTGAAAACAGTTGGTGTGGCGGTATGGCTAATAACAAAGCTTTACGGTTTACCCCTTGCAGTCCGTGTGTTCGGAGGGAATTTTGGGGAGTATTACGATAACTTATCTCCTACTCTTCGTTATCTGATTAATAACACCATCATTAAAGCTGATTTGTTATTACTTCAAACCAAAGGACTTTGTAAGAAATTTTCGAATTCCCGAGTATCATGGTTACCGACATCCAGAGAGATGTCAAGATCATTGAATATTAAGAAAGCCTGCAAAAGTGCAGTTTTTTTAGGGCATATTCGTCAAGATAAGGGAGTAAACGAATTATTAGAAGCGGCCAGGCAAATGGAGTATATGAAATTTGATCTATATGGAGCTCAGAATAATGGTTTTGATCTAACAAAGAAAGGTATACTGCCCCAAAATGTGAAGTATAATGGCGTGGTATCTTATAAAGATCTATCCACTGTTTTGGATAAAGCAGATGTGTTGGTTTTGCCAACCTATTATCAGGGTGAAGGGTATCCGGGAGTAATTATTGAGGCATTTCAAGCGGGTATACCCGTTATCGTTTCTCGCTGGAAAGCAATTCCTGAAATAGTTCATAATGAAGTGAACGGCTTGTTAGTAGAACCTGGTAATGCGATGGATCTTACCAGAACATTGAAGAGGCTTTACTCGGAGCCGGATTTGTACCAAAGATTGTCGATTGGTGCTATGGAGTCCGGTGAGACTTTTCGGGCTAAGAATGTATATAAGGAGTTAAATAAGGTGCTTTCAAATCTTCTCAAAGAGAAATAATCTGACATCATTTTGAGAAACGTTCAAGTGAGGAATAGGGGGGATAATTTGGGTGAGATTTTTATAACAGGTGTTGGCAGGTCAGGGACGTCACTTATCCAGAGTATGTTGGCTGCCCACCCGGACATTACATTTTTGCCGGAAACGGCTTTTATACGTCGACTTATAGCTACAGGCAAGCTTGCCGCTGTAATAGATAGCAAAGGTAAGGAAGGTGTTAGGCTGTTTTTAGAAAATGATCAATTATTCCAACGAACTGAGCTTAGGGCTGGTGAAATCGTGGAACAGGCTTTTGATAAAGGTGATGGCACGGCTGGTAATGTATATCAAGCGATGATGATGGTTGCCAGGCGTCGGCAAGGCAATTTTCTTGTTGGCGATAAGGATCCCAGGTCGATAGAATGGTTGCCATTAGTCAAAGCCTTATTACCTGAATGTCATGTTATTCACATTATTCGCGATCCCAGAGATGTTCTGGCATCCAAAAAAAAGGCTAGTTGGTCAAGAGGGCGTAAAGTGCTATTTCAGTTGTTTGCCGGACGAGTGCAGCTAAAACTTGGGCGTAGTTTAGGGTATCCTTTGTTTGGTGAAAGGTATCACGAAGTGGTTTATGAGGAATTACTGGCATGGCCTGAGAAGACGCTTAATCGCCTGTGTCTTGATCTGGGTATATCCTTTTCTCCTGAAATGCTTGAATTTGGGGTAGCTGCCCGCAGTTTAATATCGGAGAGTGAATTATCCTGGAAAAAGGAAACGTTAGGTCCTCTTTTAAAAGATAACATAAACAAATGGCGGCATCAGTTGAATGATGTAGAAGTAAGTCTGACGGAAATAATCTGTAAGGAAGCGTTTAATGTCTATTCATACGAGCACAGCGGGAAGGTCCAAAGCCTAAGTTTTCAAAAGAAAGTATACGTATACAGCATGTGGTTATTTGTTGCTGTATTGGATCCGGTATATAGGTCCTATAGAACCTTATGCGTTCGGAGATACCTTTGATACGGGAGTGTGATCGTGAGGTAAATTTCGGCGGTGGCACACAGTGGAAAAAACGGTAGCCACCATGATCGGCTAAAAAAGAATGACCGAAACCCTGCTGATTGGGCTTTGCCTTTTATGCCGGGGGAATTACCATATGGCTACAGAATGTATCGCCGATCCGCCCTTTTTGAAATAATTCCATAATCATATTTTTACAATGGGTTGAACTTTGATAAGGAAAATAAACCTGCTTTATAATACTCTCCGTTATCTGAAGATTCAGCAGATAATATACCGTCTGTACTATCTCACCAGAAACAAGAGCAACTTAAAAAAAAATGATTATAAAGTAACAAGGCTACATGCCGGGCTAAAACCTATACAGCTCAAGCCATATATTGCCAAGCCTCAAACCTATACCCAACCTGGTACATTCTGTTTCATTAACCTGGTGCAGGCTTTTAAAGGGGCCATTGACTGGAATCATGCCGGGCATGGTAAACTCTGGACCTACAACCTCAATTACTTTGACTTTTTAAACCAAAACAGCATATCAAGGGAAGAAGGGCTTAGGCTGATTTTTAATTTTATTGGATCTGAATCAATTCTAGCTGATGGAAAGGAAGCATATCCAACATCTCTAAGATTAATTAACTGGCTTAAATTTATTTACAGGCATAATATTAGGAATCAAGGTATCAATGATTTCATGCTGTCTGATTTGCATAACCTCACCAGGAATGTAGAATTTCATTTGATGGCAAATCATTTACTTGAAAATGCCATGGCATTAACCATTGGAGGCTACTGCTTAAATCAGCAAGACATTTATGAAAAGGGCATGAATTTATTAGTGAAAGAGCTTGACGAGCAGATGTGCGACGATGGCGGGCATTATGAAAGAAGCCCCATGTACCATCAAATCCTGCTTGACCGGTTGCTGGACGCTATCAACTTTTTGGGGGAAAGAGATAGTCACCTGTTGCGGAAATCAGCTATAGCCATGTTGTCATGGCTTGAATCTATAACTTTTTCGGATGGTTCTATTCCTTATTTTAATGATTCTTCGTCAGGGATTGCTCCATCAACTGCTCAACTTAAGAAGTACGCGTATACCCTCGGGGTAAATACAGAAAAAATAAATTACGGTAACAGTGGCTATAGAAAAATGTCTTCTGACAACTATGAGCTGATAGCTGATGGTGGCAATATTGGTCCGGCATATCAGCCCGCTCATGGACATAACGATGCCGGTTCTTTTATTTTACACGTAAATAAATTACCATTTATAATTGATACGGGTGCATCAACCTATGAGATTAATGATCGCAGGGCGCATGAAAGAAGTGTGACATCCCACAATACAACACACCCCGACGGAATTGAACCGTCTGAATTATGGAGTAGTTTCAGGGTTGCCCGCCGCGAAACTGTGAAGATCACGAAAGAAACACGTGATAGTTTAGAGATAACGAGGGTATTACCTTATAAAGAAAGGCAAACTCTTATAAGGTCCTTTCACTGTTATGATGATTTCATAAGGATATTCGACCAATCACAAAATGGGGGTAACTACAAAGCTTATATACATTTTGCACCCCATGTGGAGATTAAGAAAACGAATTACGGCATAAGTACTTCTGAGGCTGATCTATTTGTCAATAATGTCAGGGATTTCGGCCTTGAAGATTGCAAAATTGCCTGTGGCTTTAATTTGCTGCAAGATTCCAAAAAGCTGGTCATGAACTATTCCGGAAAAATGGATACACTGATAAAAATTAAAGCTGGCAAGCAATAGGTGTACAATAGATCAACCAACACACAAACTATTATAAATATTCTATGGCAAAGGGTGTTTGCCAGGGATAATAAAGGTTGATATAAGGTTATGGAGGTCAGCCTCAAATATGATCTTAAAGCTACCAGGTTTTTATAAGCAAACTATTGAGAGGATAGGCCTGTTGTTCTCAATATCAAGATTGACAACAAGCAAAATACATTAAAAAGATTGGGCTTTCATTCAGTTCAGCATAATGTTTTTACCGCTTACTTAGAGTGGACCTGCAGGTGGTTAATGCTTTTCTGGTTTAAAAGATTAAGGCCTCAGATGAGGCGAGTTCATGTCAGCCAGTTTGCTGTAGATGTTGCATTTATAGTTTAATGTATCAGCAACTGATATGGAGATTATGCATCCCGAAAGCCCAATTTAACAAGAGACCTCTTTCTGAAGAAGGTCCAACTGCAAATCAGAACCAATAACGCAAAAAAGTATGAAAATGCTGTTTCTCACCTTTTACTTCGAACCGGACCTAAGCGCAGGCTCATTCAGGAATACGGCTTTGGTAGAAGCTTTAAAACAAAACCTTGATGCCAACGATACTATCGAGGTTATTACCACCATGCCCAACCGGTATGCGAGCTATAAGGTCCAGGCCGGTAATTTAGAAGAACGGGGTAATATCACAATTCACAGAATAAAAACACCTTCACATAAAAGCGGTTATCTGGATCAAATATTAGCATTTAAGACTTATTTTCAGGGGGCTTTCAAGTTAACCAATGGAAAAGAGTACGATATTGTTTTTGCTTCATCGTCGAGGTTGTTCACCGCTTTTCTTGGGGCCCAAATAGCCCGTAGAAAGAAATCTCTTCTGTATTTAGATATCCGAGATATTTTTACAGATACAATGAAAGAAGTTTTAAGCAACAAGGCACAGAAACTTATCACAAAGCCTGTTTTGAATACTATAGAGCAATATACAATAAAATCAGCTCATCATCTTAACCTGGTTTCCAAGGGTTTTGGGCCCTATTTCAAAAGATTTTTCAATGGAACGGTCGGGTATTACACGAATGGTATCGACGAAGAATTCCTGGATTACAAGTTTGAAGGCAAGATGCCTTCAAACAAACCTAAGGTGATTACCTACGCAGGCAATATAGGAGACGGCCAGGGGCTGGAGAAAATCATTCCAGAAGCAGCACGGAAGCTTAATGGCGACTACCGTTTTAAAATTATTGGAGACGGCAGTTCGAAAACAAAACTATCTGCAAGGCTCGAAGAACTTGATGTACAGAACGTAGAGTTGATCAAACCGGTAAAGCGCCGGGAGCTGCTTGATATCTACTCGCAAAGTGACTTCTTATTTCTTCATCTCAATGATTATAAAGCTTTTCATAAAGTGCTCCCATCGAAGATTTTTGAATATGGGGCCATACCCGTTCCTATAATTGCCGGTGTTGATGGCTATGCAAGGAAATTTATAAATGAAAATGTAGAAAACGCTATAGTTTTCGGACCAAATAACCCAGATGAATTTGTCCGGAAGCTAAAAGACTTCAAGCCTGAGAATAGAATGAGGCATACTTTTGTTGAGAAGTACCGACGTGCAAGTATCATGCAGGAAATGGCCAAAAGTATAATACAAATGAAAAGGGAGCCATATACAACCATATCGGCGGAATCAAAACCTGACTGATCTTTCTCTGGAGTACTGTAGAAAGATAGGTTGGTCGATAAATATCTGACCAGTGGTATCACCTATCTGCCCACGCGCCAGGGCTAGCTGTATTCCTGGCGGACCGCAAGGTTAATGGCTGGGTCATATGTTGGCTTGTTGTGATCGTCGCATTAACCAAAAGTTTTGATCATTTTTCATCCATCAACAGCAGCGAGTCTTAGCAACCAGTGCACCGTTCAACAAAATATTTATCATCAAAAGAACTCTTTAGAATGCTGTTCAAGTTGTTTATTTCTCTTAGGCATAAGAGATTTTGACTTTCTTTTTGATACTTTAAAGTATTTGCGGACCTCCATTTTCTTTTTAAGAAAATAGGTTAGTATTGTAAGAAAAAAGCATGTACCTATAATCAAAAGTATAAGATAATTCACGTCCCAATCCGCAAAAAGAAAAACTGTGGCGGTAATCGTTGCATTACCTAAAATTAGCCAGCCGACAACAGAAAGATCATTTAGGCCCATGTCTTTCAAATAATGATGTAAATGAAGACGATCGGGTGAAAAAGGAGATCTTTTTTTTAAGACCCTGATAGTGAAAACCCGTAGAGTATCAAAAATAGGTATGCTCAACAAAGCAACAGCCAGGGCAGGTGCCGAGGTCCAGTGGCCGATTAAATCTGATGATCCAGCACTAAGATTTATAAATCTTATGGATAAATAGGTCAAAGTAAAACCTATCAGCATAGCCCCGGAATCGCCCATAAAAATATGTGCGGGATGTAAATTGAACCGCAAAAAACCAATCAAAGAGCCGCACAGGATAAAAGCTAATAGAGCAGGACTTGCATACCCATGGACCATGAACCAAATACCCAGTACCGTTGAAATAAACACCCCCACAGATGCTGCAAGACCATCAATGCCATCGATAAGATTATATGCATTGATTAAGGTTACAAAAACGAAAAGCGAAAGAATCACACTTGCAAAATAAGGAAGCTCATAAATACCCAATACACCATATAGGCTTGGGAAATTAGTGGAAGTACCAAATACGACAAGAGAAGCTGCTATAAACTGCCCGATTAGTTTATGATGGGCAGAAATTGGTACGACGTCATCTTTCAACCCCAGGAAAAACAAGATGAGCAGTGCCGACATAAAGAACCCATTCAGGTTGGGAATAAATATCATAGAACAGATGGCCAACGCGAAGAAGATAGCGATACCCCCTAAATTACAAGTTAGTCGCTCATGCTTTTTGCGCCTCTGATCCGGTATATCTATCAAACCTTTTTCGAAGGAGATTTTAATGATAGAAGGAATACTATACCAACTGATAAAAAGAGATAATACGAATGCTGCAGCTAAAAGGATGTAACTGCTATCTATCGAGGTTATTTCCATTATATTTTATATTTACACGAATGGGCAATCTCTAAAGAGATCAGATAAATCGTAGACCTATACCCATTTGTGAATCCTTATTATTTAAAAGCGAATATTTTAATAAATATACTTATATGCATACTAATAAACAAAGCATTATATGTAATATCGTTAAACTTGATATAGTGGGAATTAGCATAGATGGGGTGAGCACCCTTTGTCCAGCACTTGTTTTTTAACAAGCTAAAGGACGGTCGAACTGAATAGGCCAGGTGACGCGAAGATATTTTATTCGCTGCTTATCCTTTAATGCAGAAGTATCATGGGTAAGACCGGATAATAGTAAAATTAGGCTTTACGGATTGAGCGAGGCAATCTCAATTATCCGAAAGGCATATAAAGAAAGTCTTGGCAAAATCGGCAGTGGATACTCAGTAATTTCGTCTGCTTGTTTTGATATAAAGTGTATTATAATAGCAGAACGGCAAGTCTGGATCTTAAACCTGAAGACCAAAAACTTCTTTAAGTTAAAATTCTTCTTATTGTAAATGAAACCCTTTCAGTAATTCATAAACCGGATTCTTACCACCCATTTTAGATTGCCACAATTCAACACGGCTTACCTCAATTACCTGATCTTCAATATTGATGGGAAAACCTTCTTCGCGCACTCTTTCTTTAGCTTTCTTCAAGCGACTTAGAGTAATGTGAGGCAAAATTTTCATGTGTGTCTTATCAGGTTCAAAAATATCCCGAAGGTTTTGCACAAGTTGGATGAATGGATCAGAGGGATGAATTTTTACCCATAGCATTTGATGAAACCGTCCTTTCTTAAGGATAATCTTATCAGTTTCTAGTATAAAGCCCGGCGTATCTTCCGTAATACTGGCAATCTGTTCTTCAATTTGAAGAACATCTTCCTCCTCTGTTTCACCTAGAAAATGAACAGTAATGTGCAGGTTCTCTCGAGGCGTAAGTTTACCGGGTAATTCATACTCCTTGAATTTCTCATAAAGAAGATCTTTCAGGTTTTCTGAAAGAGGAATGGCTATGAACAATCGCTTGCGGTTCATCACATTTAAAATATATAATTTTTATATTCTTGTTGGTATTGTTCTATTTTACTTAAAGTGGTCTTATATCAAACTACATTCTACTGATTAACCGTTCTCTTTTTCAACGAGGCGAATACCTTATAACATTTAAGTTAACCTGCAAGAAAATTGAATATGATCCTTACTTCTTTGATACAGGTTTATGAACGTGACCTGAACAAGCTAAAGAATGAAATCGAATCTTATACAGATGAAGCCGATCTTTGGAAGCTTTCCGGGGAAATTAATAACACCGGCGGAAACCTATGTCTGCACATAGTCGGCAATTTAAATCATTACATTGGGGCAACTCTGGGTGAAACCGGTTACCAGAGAGATCGGGATTCTGAGTTTGCCCGTAAAAAAGTCCCTGTAGCTGAAATGTCGGAGGGCATAGATGATACAATACTGATGATAAAAAATGTACTGAGTTCCTTAAAACCTGACGATCTGGCAAAGCAGTATCCCAAAAAGGCTTATCCTAAAAAAGTGACGGTCTATTATTTTCTGCTTCATTTATTTGGGCATATGAATTATCACATCGGACAGATCAACTATCATCGGCGAATGATATAGAAACTTTAAAACGGTAATTGTGTTCCGAATTTGATCAAACCTCTGAAGCTAACAGCTAAACTTAATTTATTGGTTTAATGGGAAACAGTACAAAAGGCATTCATCACATTTCAATCTTATCCGGAGACGGACAGCGCAACGCGGATTTTTACGTAAATACGCTGGGCCTCAAAATGGTACTAAAAACTGTAAATCAGGATGACCCCGGCAGCTATCATTTATTTTATGCCAATGGTACAGGCCAGCCCGGGTCCAGCATAACTTTTTTCCCCTGGCCGATGGCGCACCGAGGAGAATCGGGAACCGGAGAATCGGTTGCTGTTTCCTTTGCTGTACATTCTGATTCCATAGAATACTGGTCCGAACGTTTCCGGAAAGAAGGTATTGATTTTAAAGGACCATTCACGCGATTTGATTGTCAGGTAATCAGTTTTAAGGATCCTGATGGCTTACAACTGGAGTTGGTATTTGATCCGGAGGTAAATAAACTGCCGGCATGGGCAAAGAGTAAAGTTCCACAGGAGCAGGGCATACGGGGTTTTTGGTCAACTACACTTAAATTGGTTGACGGCTCAATAACTGTAGAAACCCTTGAAAATGTACTGGGCTTTGAGAAAAAAGCATCATCCGGGAACCTCACGCTTTACCGGTCAGGAAGCGCAATCGGCAATTCAGTGATCATTGATAAAGAAGAACAACCTGTGCATGGAAGAAACGGACGCGGAATTGTTCACCATGTGGCTTTCAGGGCCAAAGATGAGGCTGAGCAGCTTAAAATGCGTGAGAAATTAATTGAGCGTGGGTTAGTACCGACTGATGTAATAGACCGTCACGTTTTCAAGTCCGTTTATTTTCGATTGCCTGATGGTGTTTTATTTGAAATTGCCACTGATGGTCCAGGCTACAGCGCCGCTACAAAAGAAGAAGATAGCCAGAAGCTCTTCTTGCCACACTGGCTGGAGCCCAACAGGGAACAAATTGAACAAAACCTTCCTGAGATCAAAATATAGGACACGATCTCCCATCCACGTAAATACCTACATTTCCCCGCGAATGTCTTTCATACACCGAGTCTTCGACTTCAGCTGGGGATAGGCATTAGAGTTATATCTAACACACTAAGCCCCAATTTGCGCATTCAGACCGACGCAGTTTACGGAAAGGGATTAAGCCATTCCTGAACGTAGACTGGGGCTCAGCCTTACTTACACCCTTCCAAAAAACTAAAAAACATAGCTGAAGTTTTAATTCCTCGATGGAAATCCTTCAGTGAAAAATGTTCATTGGGCGAGTGAATGGCGTTGCTATTCAGGCCAAAGCCCATGAGGATGGAATCCGCGCCCAGAGTTTTTTTGAAATCTGCCACGATAGGAATGGAACCGCCTTCCCGGGTATAAAGGGGCTCCTTACCGTAAACTTCTTTAAAAGCTTTGGCAGCTGCCTTAAATCCGTAGAAATTGAAGTCCACACTTGCAGGGTATCCTCCGTGATGCTCGCGGACGGTAACTCTTACTCCGGCAGGAGCGATACTTTGCACGTAACTCTGGAAGAGTTTGGCTATTTCTTTAGGGTCTTGGTCCGGTACGAGCCTCATGCTCACTTTAGCGTTGGCTTTTGACGGTAGAACGGTTTTTGCGCCCTCAGATTGATATCCGCCCCACATCCCGTTAATGTCAAAAGTAGGGCGTGCGGATACCCTTTCCAAAGTAGTATAACCTTCCTCACCAAAAACTTCGTCTATATCAAGGTGTTGTTTATAGGCTGATTCATTGAAGGGAAGTTTTTCGTAGGCCTTTCTTTCTTCTACCGTCAGAGGTTTTACTTTATCATAAAAGTGAGGTATCCGGATCACTCCTTTCTCATCTTTTATTTTCGCCAGGATTTCACAAAGAGCATTCATAGGGTTTTGGACACCTCCGCCATAAACTCCGGAATGCAGGTCACGGTTTGGTCCTGTAACCTGGACCTCCATATAGGTAAGACCTCTTAAACCATAGGTGATGGAAGGAACATCCTCATCGAACATCGCCGTATCGGATATCAGGACCATATCACAAGTCAGCATCTCTTTGTGTTCAATGATAAAGGGTACCAAGTTCGGAGAACCGTTTTCCTCTTCACCTTCCAGGATCAGTTTAACATTTATCGGTACTTCGGTGCCGCTCTTCAGGTACGACTCTATGCTTTTAAGATGAGTAAATACCTGACCTTTATCATCGCTCGCCCCACGGGCGTAAACAGCCCCGTTTTTAATAATGGGTTCAAAAGGCGGAGTATCCCAAAGCTCTTCAGGGTCAGGTGGCTGAACATCGTAGTGCCCGTATATCAGCACGGTAGGTTTATCTTCGCCGGCTTTGCAATGTAAAGCTGTGATGATAGGGTTGCCGGCCGTTTCATGCCGTGTTACATCATCCATTCCAAGCTTGATGAGGTGATCAAGCAAATAAGAAGCGGCTTCATAAACATGGCCTTTAAGAGCGGGATCAGTACTGACACTGGGTATTTTTAAAAACTCAAATAGCTCCTGTTCAAACTTATCTTTATTGGCATCAATATATTGAATGAATGACTGCATGTATGGTCAGGGGTTTCTATTTTTATTACTGATTCCATTAAAACACGGCTATAAGGTAGAAGGTTTCGGGATCATTTATATCCTTCATAAAGGCTGAATAGAATGATAGTTAACGGCTTATTATAATTCGCGTATTACGTTCTCTTCAATCCATCCGTTCAGACCGTTACTCAGGCGGATATACTTCCATCCTTCATATTCCTGGCTTCTGGACTGGTCCAGCGTAAAGGTATATCCTTCGTAAACCATACTCACCACCTCATTATCATCGGTGGGGTGAGGGCGCATAGGTGATTGGACTTCGACCATAACAGCTCTGCTATACTCTTCGGTCTGGGAATCAATGATGATAGCCAATAAAATAAGCATCATTCCAAGACAGGCTGAAATGTATCCCGAATATTTCAGGGTACGCTGATATGAGGAATAAAACCAAGGTAGTGCAACGAACAAAAATCCAAAATACAACAAGATAAGACCGTAAATAATGACCGACTGCTTATTTAATTCAAATTGCAGCCATTCGGAAAAAGAAATCCATGACAGACGGGACATTTCCCCTCTTCTCTGGTTCAGGCGTTCTCCAATTAGTTCGATACCTTCATCGGCCTTTTCTTTGGTAGGGGAATAATGGCTTGCTTTTAGGAAATAATATTTAGCCAGACCAAGGGAGTCCAAATAAACATAACTGATGCCCATATTTAAGAACAACGGACCGGATGAAAAATCTTTTTGTTCAATATCTTCATAAACTTCCAGCGCCCCGGTAAAATCTTCCTGCTCCATGTAGTAATTGCCCCGATTAAACATTTCCTGCGGTAGTTCTTGTGCAAGGGTATATCCGTTTGTTATGATGAGCGTGGTCAAGCTTGCACATAATATTACAGCCATCCTGGTCAATCGAAACTTGCCAAAACTATTCATCATTTTTAAGACCAATGGGATCATAATTTCTTATTTAGCCTTTCGATAAGATTGCGGGCAAAGCGAATATCAGCTATTACATTTTTTTCTTTGCTTACAGGGGTAAACCTGATGGTCGAGCATTTTGTGAGGAGAGCCTGAACTTCGGCGGCAAGATTTTCACCTGCATTGTTTCCCTGGATGAAACCAGCCAAATCTTCATCTGAATGGCCCGATGGCGGTAGACCGGCGCTGTCTGTAATGAAATCCGCTACGGCTTGGTGAATATATGTGTATGGGGTTTTTAGATCATTTTGGCTCATCGTTTCACGCGCAATTTTAAGGGTTTGTTCCGATTTGCTCAAAGCGTTCTGTTTTCTAGAGAACAACCCGTCGTTTTGTAGCTTCTCCCGGAGGAAACTCACCCGATAGGCTCCGGCAAAGATGATCGCAGGAAGTATCAGCCCGATCCAGAACCACCAGTTTGCATAAACAGCTTTTTGCTCCCCGGAAGACCATTTGACAACCCCGGTAACCGGAGATACTTTAAACCGTCCGTCGCTCACAAAACCAATCTGCGCGTTAGGATCACGTACAACTTCGAGGGATAAGGCGGGCAACGTGATGGTTTCGTATCGATCGCGTTCATCATTATACCTGGCGACACGGGTTTCCGGAATTTCAAACCTGCCAACCTTCCTGGCAATGATCACATCCCGAAAGATTTTTTTACCGCTTACTTTATCACCCCCATTGTCAAGTTCTACAGTTTCCTGCGGACGGTAAACGTCAAAGTCGAATGGAAAACTATATTCAGGTCGGGAAACCAAAGCAATATTTCCGCTTCCGGATACCTCGGTTATAATTTCCACCGATTCACCCAATTTGATCTGGTCGTCGCTAAGCGATCTATCCACATTCAGTTTGCCTACCGCATTAATAGATATACCACCGATCGGGACATCCGGTAGGTCCTGTACATTAATAACAACTTTCTCTGATTCAAGGTTAATATTTCGCGTCGAACTCCGGCTGCCTCTAAAGAAGTCATAGGAATTGCCTCCACGGGTATTATAGCGAACATTGGCTTGTATCTTATACGGTTGAAGCTCCAGTTCGCCTTTCCTGGTTGGAAACAGCGCGTGTCTTCTCAAAACGGCTCGCCGATAGCGAACCCCATCCAACATTACATTTTCTGCCCTCGCTGAGTGATGCTTATTTAAATCTTCTTGCCAGAATCCTTCAGTAACCCAGCCCTGTGCAACCTGATAAGATGAGAGGTCCATTTCATCTTTAAAATAAATGATCAGCTCTGCGATGATTTGCTGCCCCCGCACAGGCCGCTGATCGGATACCTCCATTTCAATAAATACATCCGGCCGTTCAGCTATTTCATCCTGGTCGGGTTTATCGTCAACATCAAGAACAGTCAAAGTAACAGGTTGGGTTGTATGCATTTCACCGTTAATGGCAAAAGAAATAGAAGGCACCTGGTGTACCCCTTCTTGGGTAGCCTCCAATGGCCAGTTAAAGGTGTAACTCATGGTAGACACCCCGTTCACCACAGAATAACTTGTTGCTGTAGAAGGGGAAGAAGATAAATATCGAAACCCGTCGATTCTAGGCATATCAGGACGTGAAACATTTCTTGAACGGTTGCTTCTAACTTCGATCTTTAGGGTGATGCGTTCGCCCTCGTAAACCTGGGAATTGGATACAGTTAATTCTACATTGGCAGTATCGTCCTGAGCTGCCAAACTTCCCGCTGCCAACAGTAAAAACAAAAGCAACCCAATAGGTTTCATATTACCAATCTTTTTCATGCGGATCTGCCGGTTCAATCTGGCTTTCCTGTAAATCTTTAAGCAGGTCTTTCTCGATATTATCAAGCGCTTCAAGAATATCATTGGCCTGCTCCGGTGTCATACTACCTGGCTGAGGTTGCTGTTGATTTTGCTGCTGCTCTTGCTGTTCCTGGTTACCAGCTGAGGGTTGCTGTTGCGGATCTTGCTGCTGGTCACCAGCCTGCTGCTGATCCTCGCCATTTTGGGGGCCGGGCTCACCGTCACCTTCGCCCTCATCCTGATCTTGTTCTTCTTCTTGCTGCTGCTCTTGTTCATTTCGGTAAGCCAGCTCATAGTTATAACGGGCATCCTCATCATCGGGATTTGCACGTATAGATTCCCGGTAACGCTCTAAGGCCTGGCCCCACTCCTCCTCATTGCTGAACATATTGCCCAGATTGTAATCCGCTTTGGCACGCTCTGAAGGATCGGGCTCCAGTTCTTTAAATTGCTCATAAGTCCGCGCTGCCTCCTCATGCTTACCCTGACGGGCCAGGGCATTACCCAAATTAAACAAAAGACGGGTATTCTCAGGATCATCCTCAAGGGCCTCCCGAAACCCACGCTCCGCCTCAGAGTAATTACCCTCCTCATAATCACGATTAGCCTGCCGCGCGCCATCCTGCGGCAAAACAAAGAATGAGATTAGTAAAGGAAGTAGAAACAGCTTCATCAAATATCAAATATCAATTACGAATTACGAATAAAAAAACAGGGGCATCAATATATAAAATTTACATAACCAGAAAGGATATATAACGCCTGAAAGTAATCGAAAATATGAAATAAAACATTCTGTCCTTCTCAATTACTTTTCACCGTTTTTTGGATTGAG
>JBBDMV010000019.1:0-2293 GCA_040878115.1 Balneolales bacterium | reverse complement strand
ATTCGTAATTCCCTAATTCCCCATTGTCTTCTCAACAATTTCCATGACTTCCTCATCCACTTCCAAATTCGTGAACACATCATTTACATCGTCGTTCTCTTCAAGGAGCTCAATAAGCTTGAAATTAGAGATAGCAATATCGGCATCCACTTTAGTCAGTGTAGTCGGGATTCTCTGGAGGTTGGCGGATTCTATTTCATAGCCAGCAGCCTCGAGCGTCTTTTTTACGGCAAAAAGATCTTCACGTACGGTAACAACTTCCAGTACATCGCCTTCCTCCTTGATATCTTCAGCTCCTGCTTCGATGGCATCCAGCATGAGCGCTTCGGAATCAACCTTGCCTGAAGGAATGGTTATAATTCCCTTGTGATCGAACATAAAACCCACGGACCCGGTGGTGCCCAGGTTGCCGCCACGCTTAGAGAAGGCATGCCTGACATCACTCACAGTGCGCTTCTGGTTGTCGGTAGTGCATTCCACAAAATAGGCGATCCCTCCGGGGCCATAGCCTTCATAGCTAACTTCTTCATAAGCAGCTCCTCCGCCATCCAGCTCTCCGGTCCCCTTTTTGATGGCACGCTCAATATTATCTTTAGGCATATTCACAGCCTTCGCATTGTCGATAGCCAAACTCAACCGGGCATTGGATTCCGGATCACTGCCCCCGTCTCGCGCGGCTATATTGATCTCTTTGATAACCCGGCTGAATGTCTTGGAACGGGCTGCGTCAGTAGCCCCTTTTTTACGCTTGATCTTAGACCACTTGGAGTGTCCGGACATATATTCCTTTGATTTACATTAAAGTTTCTCAATCAATAAAGATACGGTATATTGAGCAAAAAATTACCCGACCGATAATGATGCCGATGGGAAAATAATAAATTTCCCAAATCCCCGGCCCCTTATCAGGCAAAAAAATTTAACTGGATGACATGCAGCAAAATTATGATGTAATTATTATTGGCGGAGGCATTGTCGGCCTCTCCACAGCATATAAAATATTAAAGAAATACCCTAAGCTGAAAGTGGCTGTTCTGGAAAAAGAAAACCGGGTTGCCGTGCACCAGACCGGCAGGAACTCCGGTGTGGTCCATTCGGGCATTTATTATAAGCCCGGCAGTTATAAAGCCAAAAACTGCATTTCTGGCCGACATCAGCTTATCGAGTTCTGCCGGGAACATGAGGTGGGTTACGACTTGTGCGGTAAATTGATCGTTGCCGTAAATGAAGCCGAAACAATACGCCTGGATTCTATTTTTCAGCGCGGCAGGGAAAACCGGATTGAAGGCATTAAAAAGATTAATCAGGCTACGATGAAAGAAATTGAGCCCCATGCCAATGGGGTCGAGGCCATCCATGTTCCCTGTGCCGGGATCGTGGATTTTGTGGGAGTCTGCGAAAGACTCCAGTCGCTAATTATGGAAATGGGTGGTGATATTCTCCTCAACCAAAAAGTAAATAATATTTCCCAAAAAAGGGATGTCTCGGAGATTATAACAAAAAACGAACGGTATACGGCACGGTACCTCATCAACTGTGCCGGGCTGTTCAGTGATCGTGTTGCCGAAAAGGCCGGGTTAAAGCCGCCGGTCCGGATCGTTCCTTTCCGGGGGGAATTCTTCAAACTTCGGAAGGAAGCTGAGAGCTTGGTAAAGGGTTTGATTTACCCGTTGCCCAACCCGGAGTTCCCTTTCCTGGGGGTACATTTTACCCGGATGGTATCCGGCGGGGTTGAATGTGGCCCCAATGCCGTTTTTGCCTTCAAAAGGGAGGGGTACAGCAAGTTTTCAATACAGCCGAAAGACCTGATAGAAACATTGAGCTACTCAGGGTTCTGGCGCATGGCCGGCCGCCATTGGCGTATGGGATTGAACGAAATGCACCGCTCATTTTCTAAAAAGGCTTTCTTAAAGGAGCTCCAAAAGCTGATTCCCGCATTAACACTGAATGATATTAAACCTGCCCCTTCCGGCGTCAGGGCTATGGCATTAGACCCCGAAGGAAAGATCATGGATGACTTCAGCGTAGTTACCGAAAGCAATCAGGTCCATGTTCTGAATGCCCCCAGCCCGGCAGCTACAGCCGGCCTGGCCCTTGGCGATGAAATCCTCACAAAGGCAGAAAAGAGTTTTGGCTGGTAAAAACAACCTTTAACTGAAAGTGCTTTGGTCAATATTCCTTGACGGAGGGCGGTAGTATGAAAAAATCATCATTTAGAAGATAATTTTATAATAAATGTATTATTTAATGATCATAGAGAATATAATTATTGCCTATTAATGTATTTATTTTT
>JBBDMV010000018.1:0-7545 GCA_040878115.1 Balneolales bacterium | reverse complement strand
TCAAACGGATACCGAAGATCCATGGTATATCAATTGGGTCTATCAAGATGACAGCAGAGACTTTTTTGAAGAACCGGAATATTAAAACAACCTGCGCGTCTGCTCCTTAAGAGGAACAGGAAACACCGTATATGCGCCGACACGAAGTACTCTGATGACCGGTCAACATACTGGTAAAGCATGTGTTCGTGAAAACAAATCCATAACTGGTGAAGGTGTCTGTAGTAACCTATAGATCACTCACAACTGTGCGAATTCAGATTTTAATGCTTATTATTTAGAAAATAATCACCAACTTGAATAGCATTCCCTGTTGAAACCTGAAGAACTTCACGATAATGTTGGCAGATATATTAAAATATCGCTTGAGGAAACAAAGTATTTCCTGTCCCTTCTGGAGAAGAGAAGTATACCGAACAGGAAATTTCTGCTGAACCAGGGTGAGCTATGTACCTCATTTAATCTGGTAAGCAAGGGGTGTCTAATTAACTATTATACAGATAATGCCGGTGGCGACCATGTTTTGCAATTTGCCACGAGAATGTGGTGGACAGCTGATCTGCACAGCCTTTTTCACAATATTCCGGCAGAATATAATATTCGTGCAATGGGAGATAGCGTGGTATATCAAATGAACAAGAATGCCTGGATGAAGCTTAATGATGAATTGCCTCAATTTGAACGCTATTTCAGGATCATCTTTCAAAATGCGTTGATTGCCCATCAAAAACGTATTATCCAGAATATCTCTGATACGGCCGATCAGCGTTACCTGAAGTTCCAGCAGGCATACCCTGAAGTGGTCCAGTCGGTCCCGTTAAAGTACATCGCCTCGTATCTGGGGATTACGCCTGAGTTTTTAAGCAAAATCCGCAGAAACCTTGCGAAGCGGTAATTTTTCTTAACCTGGTTTAAGAAAACACAGGAACAGACTAATGTGGAAATTTTAAGGTCGTGTTTCCAGTTTAACAGGCATAATCACAGGATAAGCATCCTATTCACCTATTTTATAGATCAAAAAGAAAAAATATTATGTCAAATACACAAACTTTTCAAAAATGGTCAATTGACCCAACTCATACCGAAGTGCAGCTGAAAGTTAAACACCTGGTCATTTCTACCGTAACCGGATCTTTTAATGTATTTAGTGGAGAGGTGCAAACAGAGACAGACAATTTTGACGGTGCGGACGTTGAATTCTCCATCGATGCCGCAAGCATCGACACCAACAATCCCGACCGTGACGCTCACTTAAAATCAGATGATTTTTTTGGAGTTGAGAAATATTCTGAGATTAAATTTACAAACGGGAAACTGAAGGAAGTATCCGGCAGCGATTACAAACTTACAGGGAACCTCACTATCAAAGATGTGACCAAAGAAGTTACTCTTGATGTAGATTATGGTGGAACGGTCAAGGATCCATGGGGAAATAACAGGGCCGGTTTTGAACTTGAAGGTAAAATAAACCGCAAAGATTTTGGCCTTACCTGGAACACGGTAACCGAAGCCGGAGGAGTTATGGTCAGCGATGATGTGCGTCTGTTGATCAACGTGCAAGTTGTAGCAGCATAGACAAAAAGATATAGCTCATGTACCCAAAGCCCGAAAGATTGTTTTCGGGCTTTTTTTCTTTTCTTTGAAATGAGGATGCTCTAGTTATATTAGTTACATCTTATTACCGATTTGTTTTTTTGATTTTTAATTACGTACTTAAATTAACAAACCTTAATAAACTTTATTATCATAAATAAAAAACGGAGTCATAGTATGAAACAATCAGAAATTCAAAAATATCAAGACCTTGCTTTACTTTTACTGCGCATAGGCGTGGGTGCAATTTTTGTGTATGCCGGATGGGGCAAAATAACGGGTATAGAAGGTATTCAAGGCTTTTTTGGGGATCTTGGCATTCCTCTCCCAGGGTTAATGGCTTGGGTAGTGGGGGTAATTGAGTTCTTCGGAGGCTTGATGATATTGGCCGGGGCCTACATCCGTATCCCGACGCCGTTTTTAGCCTTTATCATGTTGGTAGCCATAATGACTACAAAACTTGGTGGAGACTTTGGTGCAGCACGCCTTGACTTCTTGCTGATATTAGCTACAGTAGCTGTGTTCGTCCTTGGCAGCGGTAAATACTCAGTTGATTCCTTCCTCGATAGCAAAAAACCAGATGCGGCCGTAAAGGAATCTGTGGCGTAAATGGTATCCCGGCCCTCAATTGATTTGGGTCAGATGTATATGGTAACAAAAAAAGCCTGAGGAATTGTTCTTTGGGCTTTTTTTGTTTGTAGATTTATTACTTAAAATAAACGATCATAAACCGTACAAGTAGTACCAGCGACTAATGGAGATACCCTATGAATCAATCAGCGTCAAACAATTATCATGATCTTGCTTTACTTTTACTTCGTATTGGTGTCGGTGTGATTTTTATGCTAGCTGGATGGGGCAAGTTAACCGGAATCGAAGGCCCACAAACTATGTTTGCAGATCTGGGCATCCCCGTATCCGGGCTTATGGCCTGGGTGGTTGCAATCATTGAATTTTTCGGAGGCTTAATGGTGCTCACCGGGACCTATATTCGTATTCCAACACCTTTTTTGGCTTTCATCATGCTGATAGCCATACTTACCGTAAGTATGCCACAAGGTTTTGGGGCTATGCGCCTCGACTTATTGCTGTTGCTAACGGCATTAGCATTGCTCATGCTGGGAAGCGGCAAATATTCTGTCGATCAAATGTTAAATAAAAGGCCTTCACCGAATCGATGAAGTATTTAAATTACTACGGTTGTAAAGCAAGCGGACTTCACTTTCCGGAATGACTGAATGTTACATACACGCTCCCGTTAAGATTCTCCGCTTAACGAAAGATCAACGCCCGGGAGGGTTATACCCTCCTATGTACGTTCAAAGATCATAGCATCCATATTCAAATTACAATTTTAGACAGGCAGCAGCCTTTAATTTTCTCAAGTACTGTGTCCTGTCTGGCAGGGAAAGTTTAATGCTCTTGGTACAACTTATATAATGATATTACTTGTTCTTGTCAAATGAGCATAGCCATACGAAGTATAGAGCTTGCCTTTTTTAGTTGTCAGATAACGTAGCTAAATATTCGACGAGGTCACGTATTTCGCCTCTTGATAATATGTTACTCATATCCGGCATTGCTGAAGGTGAGTCTGTTCGTTCAGAAATATCGGTTACTTGAACTTCTTTACTTTCCTCACCACTTGTTGAAACAGTAATAGACGTATCGTTCTCTTCCTCAAGTAGCCCGTTAATAGTTTCCCCATTATTGAGTACCAATGTTACCGAGCCATAACCAGGTGCAGTCCGGGCATTGGGTTCTACCATCGCCTGTAATAGTTGCTCGCGAGACATTCTTGATCCGGCATTCGTTAAATCCGGCCCGACGTCTGGTCCCTCTTCATGAACAGTATGGCAACGAACACATTGAGCATTATCATTCTGATAAAAAATCCTTCTACCCGTTTCGGCATCGCCACCCCTGGTCGATGATTTATAGACAGCAACTATATCATCTTCAGGTAGAGCGGAATAGTATTGTTCTAAAAGGGCATTTAAGCTGCTAATATTGGTTTCTTCAACAGCTTCAATTAACTCAAGTTGAATTTCGGTCGCTAGTTCTCCTGCTTTCAAAAGCTCAAGCTGATTATTCAGGACTTTATAAGCAGTATCACTTTCCACAGATCCCAATGTTTTCATAGCCGTTTGTTGTTCAGTAACATCACCATCTTCCAGAACGGAAATGAGGAGATTGACAATACTCTCTTCGGAAAGTTCAGTATCGGTGACCATGCGCAAGGCATTCATCCGTACGCTTGACTGTTCATCTTCCAGCGCAATAGCGACGGCATCCTCAATCTGTCCATAATTCAAAGCATGCAATGTTCTGAGAGAGGCCATTCTTACCTCTTCGGAAGAATCATTTTGAAGAAGCGCAAATACATCAGGGAGAGCCGACTTGTAATCCAATGTGGCAATGGCCTCTATAATAGCAACTTTGAAGGGCGGTCCGTTTGCTGATGATAATTTATCAATCACAGGCCCAAAAGCATCCCGGGCGACCTCAGGGTCATTCTCTATTTCGCCTCGATGCCGGCCGGTAACACGGTCAAATATGGACGGTTCGGGCCAGGAGGCAAGTGTGTTGATGGCTTCAATACGCAAAGTCTCAGAAACATCTGGTCTAAGCGCGAAAGAGACAAGCCGGTTGGCATCTGCTGCCGTGCCGTTGTATAAATTGGCATTTATGGCACGGCGGATCAGCGGTTCGTTAACAAAGCGGTCCTGGTCCAGCATACGGGCGAGGTCGGGAAAGGCTTCTTCAAGAAAAGCATCATCACTAATAGCTCTCGCTGAATTAGTAACGATATATTCATCCTCATCCTGCAAGAAACGTTTTACCCCGGGGTTTTCCATTCTTTTTAGAGCAACAACGGCAGCAATTCGTACTGCCCGGGAAGGATGATCTGCAAGAGAGATAATAGATTCAGCATCGTTAAAACGTGATAAAGCTATTGCACCGGCATGCCGGAGATAGATATCATTATCATCGTTATCTTCCAGCATCTCAACTATTGGCTGAATGGCCTGATGATACCCGATCCTCCCCAAGGCTTCCGCCGCAAAGAACCGGACCCGTGGCTTATCATCCCGGAGCAAGGGGATGATCAATTCTCCGGCAGGTTCGTAACGTACATCCCCCAGCATTTTTGCAGCTTGAGCCCTGATTTCAGCATCAGGATCATTCAGGAATTGTATTAAAGGGCCAACAGCATCGATGTCTCTGCGCCCCATCTGCGCGAGCCCCCATATTCCATGTATGCGTGCCAGTTGATGATCATTGTTATTAATAGCGGTAAGGAAAGAAGCGGAATCCCCTCGTTCGGCGAGTTCAAACTGTGCCTTCTGCCGTACGCGCATGTCTTGATGGCCCAAAAGGCCCACAAGTTCTTTTGCATCATATTCGCTAAAATTCGCCGCCAGGAGGTTCTTTGTTTCAATACGCAACGGTGATCCGGTATGGTCGGGAGTATCAAGCTTCCAAATGCGGCCTTTATCTTTCGTGCCCCAACCCTGGATCCAGTCCGTCAAATAAAGAGCACCGTCCGGACCGAAATCCATTCCTACAGCCAGGGCTCCACCTAATACTTCCTGGTCAGTATCAAGCTCAAAAGACGCGCCACTTTTTTTAAGGGTGAAACCATATATGGCCGACCGTTCAGGAGCGCCCCTGAATGACATAACAAAAAAGTGGTCGTTCCAGTTTTCGTTCAATGCTGTTCCCGGATTATAGGCTAATCCCGCGGGACCGGCATGATATCTTGAAAGTGGTGGAAGCACATGAGCGGCCTGATTATCAAAGCGTGGGTGGTAATAATTTTCATCCATCCAGACTTTGTAGCTGTTATTTTTGGGATCAGTATATTTCCCAAACTGCCAGTTGGTGCGCCAGCCGCTATCAGAGCCATTTACCAGGTAAACGAGGCGCTCGTACTCTCCGGCATGATCACCATCGTTATCTACGGTGATGAGGTTTCCATACTTGTCGAACGCGAACTCATGCGTGTTGCGAAGTCCGGCTGCAAAAACTTCAAAATTACTTCCGTCCGTCTCAGAACGCAAGATAGCTCCCTGGTTTGGATAGTGCCATTTCTTGCCATCGGAGCCGACAATGCTAAAACCCATATCGCCGATACCCCAATATATTCTTCCGTCAGGCCCCACCTTAGCACCAGACATACCGTGCCCGCTGAATCCTACGTGAACATTATATCCGTGGCTAATGGACTCTTTCAAATCTCCCATTCCGTCATTATTGGTATCCCTGATCTTCCACATATCGGGCCCTACACCTAAAAAAACATGGTCATCATGATAGACTAAAGCTCCGGCTACGTCGGTCACTTCACTATTAAAATCCCGTATAAATAATTGGGATTGATTAGCCAGGCCATTGCCCGTAAGATCTTCGATGCGGTATACCTCCTCTTTCATGACGGCGAGGTCGCGCCAATCCTGAGAGCCGTCTTCATTATAATCGGTGATCCATGAATTCTCATCGCTGCGTTCTGGGGCCAATTCACGATGAAGAAAGTCTCTGCGGTCCTCAACAGATTCCAGTTTTATAGTTTCCATCAACCAGCTTTCATCAACATCACGAATGTCAATCTCGGAATCTCTACTCCTGTTCGTTGTCGTTACCAATGCCCTTCCCTGATTATCCATGTCAAGCGCCACGAGGTCTCCCAATAATTTCTCCGAAGCCCATAGAGAAATATCAAGGCCATCTGCCAGGGTTACCGATATACTTTCACGAATTTCACGGGCATCCTGCTCCATTTCCTCGTCAGGAACATTGATGAGCTCAAGCTCAGGGGCATCTATGGCACAGCCTTGCAAAAATATCACCAGGCAGAACAAAATGGGAAGCATCGCCAGGTGAATTATCCTGATAGCTAAGGTGGAATGAAATTTGTTTATCCTCATTTAGAAAATGTAAAATTACAGTATTTGTTAGTACAAAGGGTCCCTTATAACATTGTGCTATATTTTAAAACAGATAGCCGGTATTGCTACTCAGGGTATTAAAGCTGCGGGATGGGCCAGGGGGGCATGGGTAATCAATATTCACACGCCTGAGGGTTAGATTGAATGAAATAGGATTTGTAGTTATTAGCATTTTCATCCATGCATCCTTCGAGATTGAGTATCCTGACGGAGCGAATATCGGTAGGATGACTTTCACCTTGCAAGGCAATGTAACCTCGATCAAGGGGGGTGCCGTCATCAAGCTGTGTACCCGTATATTCCATAACCAATTCCCCGTTAAGCTTATGTTGAATGAGGGAGTCGCCTAGTGCGACAAGTTCCGCGGTTACCCATTGATCACCGTGATGAGTAGGTCCCCCTGAACTAATGCAATGGTCTGTTTGAAGCTCACCATTAGCAACAATATGCGTCTCGGGAGTGCAGGTATTCGCGTTAGGACGTTCATTTTCGCCATCTCCGCCCAATAGCTGGAATTCAATGGAAGCAGGGAAATCCTGGTCAATTTCCATCGTTTCGGCCGACTGGGAGTGGAACATAATGCCATTGTTCATGAATGCCCATCCCGGACCTTCCGGCGCCTGTTCACCCACGAACCGGTATTCAACTTTCAAACGATAATGAGAATAGGGCTCTTTATAAAAGATATGCCCGAAACGTTCGCCAAACTCTTCATATTCATCAAACCGCACCTTCATCAGGCCGTCTTCAACACGAAAAGTTTCCCCGTAATTTTCGTTAAGCTCATAACCTGCGATTTTTAGGTCCCAACCGCTGAAATTTTCTTTATTGAAAAGGTCAACCCACTCTTCATTTTCTTCCTGTACAGTAGTACTGCAGCCACTGAGTATAGTTATAAGCACTAAAACTATAGATAGCCCGGATTTTACCATATATCTCCTAAAAGTCAGTTAAAGATTTATATTCTCTAATAATGTAATGCATGAATCATTAACATCAAATA
>JBBDMV010000017.1:0-7695 GCA_040878115.1 Balneolales bacterium | reverse complement strand
ATAGTTACCTTTATTGGTTGTTGATTAATCTTATAGAACATTCTTCTTTGTATTTTGCATTAAAGTGATCCATTGGAACTGTCAAGTTAGTGGGACATATGAAAAATTATTAATTTTATTGAATATGTATTGTTACCAGAACTTATTACCCGCCGGTATTAGTTCTTTTATCTGTATGCTAAACGACCTGAAACTGTCATTTGGATAATCAATAAAAATATGCAGAGCCAGCACCCTTTAAACTCAAAATCCTTTTGGACCGATAACACACCCGTAAGGGCCGAATATCCTGCGCTGGAAGGCAAGGTTGAAGCGGATGTGGCCATTGTGGGTGGGGGGATCACCGGAATGATTGCCGCGCTTCAATTGACTGTGGCTGGCAAAAAGGTTGTCATTTTGGAAGCTGACCGTATTGCAGGGAGTACCACGGGCTTTTCAACGGGTAATTTGTATGTACCTTTGCAAACCAGGTACCACAAGGTCCTGGGTGATTTCGGAAAGGATACCGTTGATACGATCGCCCGTTCCAGAATGCAAGCCATTGAATTTATGGAACGGACCATCCTCGAAAACGCCATAGATTGCCAGTTCCACCGCCGGCCTTGGTATATGTATACCAACGATCCCCAAAATGTCCCCATCGTTCAGGATGAGGTAGAGGCTTTGAAAAATGCAGATATGGATATCAAATTTGTGGAGGAAATGCCGCTTAAGGTTAAGTTTTTGAAAGCGGCTAAAATGGAGGACCAGGCGCGGTTTAATCCCTATAAATTTGTTACAGAATTGGCCCGCATTCTCAGCCGGCAGGGGTGCCGGGTTTATGAAGGAAGTCCTGTAATAAAATATGAAGAGAGTGATACCTGCACGGTTTATACCCGTGAGGGAGAGGTTACCGCTGACCATATGATCGAAGCCACCCACATTCCTAAAGGTATCAATACGGTGGATACTCTTGTTTATCCACACCGCAGTTATGTGGTAGCCGCGGAGATCAACGAGCCGTACCCCGATGGCAATTTCTGGGATATGGACAAAGAACCTGCCCACGCCATCAGCTCGCATGGTGTGAACTCGGATGATCTTGAGATGCTGATGTTTGCCGGTAATCATCACAAAACAGGACAGTCGGATAAATTATATGCGCATCACTATCTGGAAATAGAAGAATTTATTGAAGAAACGTATCCGGGCGCAGCTATTAAATACCATTGGTCCGCTCAGCATTACACGCCTGCCGATGGAGTGGCCTATATTGGGAGAGGCGGAATGGGTTCCGACAGGAGATACATGGCCACGGGTTTTGCGGCCGACGGTCTGACTTACGGAGTGGTAGCGGGGATTATTATTTCGAATATGATAACCGGTTACGATAACCCATGGCTTGCAGCCTACGATTCCACAAGGATCAAGCCTGTTTCCTCATCCAAAGAGTTCGTGAAGGAAAACATTAATGTAGCGATGCAGTACATTAAAGATTATCCGCAATTTGGTGATGTGGAATCCTTCTCGGAAATCGATAAGCTGGAAGGCCGGACCTTGCAGGTCAATGGAGAAAAGCTCGCTGCCTACCGTGACGATGAAGGGGAGTTACATGTGCATTCGGCTATCTGCCCGCACATGAAATGCGTCATAAACTGGAACGACGCGGAAAAGACCTGGGATTGCCCCTGCCACGGCAGCCGCTTTTCGGTAAATGGTGAGGTTATAGAAGGCCCGTCGCTGGAACCCCTGGAGAAAAAGGATGCAGGTTTAACCCACCCGTAGAGACGCAAGATTTTGCGTCTCTATCAAAAGGCGGCTGCGGCAAGCGTCCACGCTTGCCGGCGTGTGCACTCGTGCCGTATGAGTTCATTCCTCGCTAAGCGTGGACGCTTAGCGAAGCAGTTATGGGTTTTTGAGATAGCCCCTACCACATGGTAATTAATAAAATCTACTCAACAAAGCCACAACAGCGGTTTCCGTTCGCAGCCGGTAATCACCCAGGCTAATGGTCCGGCCTTTACTTTTTTCCATGAGCTTGATTTCATCATCCGAAAACCCACCTTCAGGTCCAACCAGGGCAAGGTGATTTTTGTTTAGTTCAAAAAACGTGGGGGCTTCTTTTTTCTGCTTCTCATGCGCGGTGATCAGAGTGTGGTCGTTAAAGCCTTTGATAGCATCACCCAATGAATCCCGGAGCTGAACATCAGGAAGGTAATTCCTTAGGGACTGCTTCATGGCGCTGACGGCTATGGCTTGCAAGCGCTCCAGGTTCACTTTGCCGCGTTCGCTGTGATCGGATTTGAACAGAATGATCTTTATGCAACCTAATTCAACGGCCTTTTCGATGGCAAACTCCAGGCGCTGCCTGTTCTTGAGAAGGCCGAGCACAAGGACTAGTTCGGCCGGTTTGGGTGTTGAATGTTTGTGTAATATGGAGACCTGGAGTTTGTTTTTCCCTGCAACCTCAATGCGGCCTTCATAACGACTTCCCGCGCCATCCGTAACAAAAATGGCATCACCAACCTTAAAGCGCAGCACCTTTACGGCATGACGTGCTTCATCACCCGATAGATTAAGCGTTTTTTCCTGGACCTGTTCAGGTGGAGTGTAGAATAAATTCATGATGAGTCTTCAGAGATGAAATAATTGCCGGGGACAAAGGTATTTGAGCCGTTCGCATAAATGTAGCAACTCCATACCCTATACCCGATATCCCTATGCCGTATACCTTTATACCTCTTTACCCCTATGCCCTGAAATGCTTGCTTAATTTCAATGCCTGCCCTTGATAATTACTTTTAATTTCACTCCCATAAACAAAATCGGGCACCTCCGTATTGGGTTCAAACACCATGCGGAAGAATGTCTGCCCGTCCTCGATCAGGAAGGGCACATCGTGGGATCGAACTTCCAGAACGGCCCGTGCTCCCGAATCCTCTTTGGTTCCGCCGAAGCCGCTGTCAAAGAACCCTGCATAATGAGTACGCAGTTCTCCAGAGCCGGTATCATAAGGGACCATCTCAGCGGCCAGGTGGCGGGGGATGCGACAATGTTCACGTGATGCGAAAATATAGAATGCTTCGGGCTCAAGGATCAGGTAATCTTCCTGGTTGGCATATATGGGCTCCCAAAATTCCCTGGTTTTGTAATGCCCGATCCTGTCCAGATCAATAAGGTCCCTGTTCTTTCTTGCCTTATAGCCGATCACATTGTCTTCGTTTCCTTGCAGGCTCACGCTCATAAAAAGTCCGCCATTCACCTTTAGTTCATTTGTGGAAAGGGCCTTTCCGGATGAATGAAATAATAAAGGGTCCGTTTGATGCACATGTAAAATATCCTGGTCGTTTAACACCGCATCGCCGTGGCGAATGCGCAGCTGGTTCAGGCGCTGGCCGGTACGTGCACGGATAGAAAACGTTTTGGGAACCACCTCGAGGTATAAATTGCCCTTATAACCCGGCACGATTTCCTCGAAACGGTGGGAGTGATCGGTAATCACCCTGGTGAAAATATCCAGACGGCCGGTGCTGCTTTTAGGATTGGTTTTGGCTGCCAGTTGCTGGTCAGAGACGATGTGGAAATTTGAAGAGCTCCCGTTCTTACTAAAAAGGTTTTTCTGATAATCAGTGACAGACTGTGGTAAATTCAGGCTTTCAAGCAAAGGAATGATATAAGTACAATTCGGTTCCAGTACAGCTCCTTCTTTCAGGCTGAACGAATGCTGGGTAAGTTTGCCAAGTTTGCTCTCAACGGTTTCATTCTCGGGCAAAAAGCTGCACCGAACACGATAGGCTACTTCTCCAAGCCGTAAATCAATAGAATTAGGCTGGAACTGGTTGTCTTCGATTTCATATCCTTTAGGGGCGGAAATGACACCTTCATCGGCCAATACCTTGAGTTTTTGTACTGGTAAAATTCCCTTGGTACGTAAAACAAGTCGGTTAGTTTGCTTTGCTGTAATGGTTTTGTTGTTGGCCATATAGTTCACGAAGTAAAAAAAGTTTTTATTGAATGGTGTTCACAAGATCAAGCATATTTTTCTGCCATCTGCCCTAGATCGGGCTAACACCTGCAAGCTCATGAACAATTTGCCATTCCTTTTCAGTAACAGGCTGAATAGATAAGCGGGAGCCTTTTTTGACCAGCATCATATCTTCAAGCCCGGGGGTTTCCTTAACTAAATCACGGGTAACAGGATTACTGAATTTCTGGGTCAGGGAAATATCCACCAGCATCCACCGAGGATTTTCTTCTGAGCTTTTAGAGTCAAAGTACTTAGATTTTGGATCAAACTGTGATGGGTCGGGGTAGGGTTCAGATGCAACATTCATGGTCCCGACAATGGCCAGAGGTTTGGTGCGGGAGTGATAGAAGAAAACCCCGTCGTTGATCTTCATTTCATCACGCATAAAGTTGCGCGCCTGATAATTTCGGATTCCTTCCCACCAGGTGGTCTGGTTGGGACGTTGCTGTAAATCATCAATACTGAACTCGTCGGGCTCGGATTTCATGAGCCAAAATCTGCGTTGTGACATGGGTGAATGTAAGGTATAAGGGTCTAAGGGTATAGGTATAAGATATCAGTAATGATACTAATAATGGTATTAAAATAAGGTAAAAACCAATACCTTTCATGGTTCATTGCGAGGAGCGGCCCCCATTAATAGATGGTAAGCAGTGGGCTTAACTGCGACGAAGCAATCTGTACGGCCTACCATAGCCCTGGCCAGGATAGGCCCGGCAGAGGCATCCGGGCGTTGAATACGTTAGAAGGTGGAATCGTGCAGATTGCTTCGCCTGTGGGTCCGCTTCGCTCACGCCACAGGCTCGCAAAGACAGTTAGCTGTGATATTATTGAGTATAAATATAAAAGCTTTTTTTCACTCCGGCTTATTTATTTAGGTGATAAAATTACATCAATACCTTTTGATACAACCCCACTGCGGCGTACCCTTATACCTCTTTACCTTTTTTGATGTACCTGCCTATGCTACCCCACCAGTTCCATAATCTCTTTTTGTAGGCTTTGATTTTTGTCTTTGTTATACCAGCCGTGAAGTTTGGCTGCTCTTTCTTCGAAATCTAAGGTCTCATTTTTTCTGAGGCTGGTCCATAAAGCCTGTGCCTCAGCGGGACGTGGACCCCAATTCCACTTTTCTTCCAGGGTCTCCGCGTCAAGGCAGATCAGCTTGGGGATAGAGCGACCGCCGTTGGTCAGGTATTGGTCCATCAGGTCCAGGTTCTCGTCACGAAGCAGGATTTTTAATGAAATATCCAGAGACTCAGCCGCTATTTTCTGTAGGCCAGGAACAATCTGTGCCGCATCGCCGCACCAGGCCTCGGTTAAGACCAGCCAGATTTCTTTTTTCCGGGGCTTCTTGAGCTGTTCCGTAAATTCCGGAGCAATAATTACCTGCTTCTCGAGCCGAAGCATTCTGTGAACATTAAGTTTGGAATAAGCTATTAGTTCTTTTGTATGATTCTCACCAGTGGTCTTGTTCTCTATGAGCAGGGCATCAATTAAATCCCGGTATTCGGCATAAGAGATGGCTTCTTTGATATGATCTTGTGTAATGGACATGTAAATTCCAGGTATAGAGAGTAAAGATTGAATATTAATAAAGTATAACAAAGAATATAAACTGGAAGTTCATTGCCGGTTTGGGTTGTGTAACTTATCTCAAGAGAGTCTCCCCCATCAAATAACAGCCCGACAAGGTAAAGATTTGATAATGCCAGGGAAGGTGTATGATAAAAACCAGGCCCTGTGTCCCTGGTTTTTATCAAGCGTCTTGAAGGTGTTCACCTCATGTTACCGGGTCAGCTTTTTGTACTGTATGCGATGCGGCTGGCCATTATCAATACCCAGTCGCTGTTTGCGGTTTTCTTCGTACTCAGAGAAGTTCCCTTCGAACCAGTACGCATTGCTGTCACCCTCAAAAGCCAGAATATGGGTTGCAGTGCGGTCAAGGAACCACCTGTCGTGTGAAATAATCACAGCACATCCGGCAAAATCAAGCAAGGCGTCTTCAAGCGCCCGGAGGGTATTAATGTCCAGGTCATTTGTCGGCTCATCAAGCAAAAGAACGTTGCCGCCTTCTTTCAACGTTTTGGCTAAATGAACGCGGTTCCGCTCACCACCGGATAGTTCGGTTACTTTTTTCTGCTGATCGCTGCCGCTGAAATTGAACCGTGCCACATAGGCACGGGAGTTCACTTCACGCTTGCCTAATTGAATGATATCCTGACCGTCGGAGATTTCTTCCCAAATGGTTTTCTTAGGGTCCAGGGGACGGTTTTGGTCCACATAGGCTGGCTTAACGGATTCTCCTATGGTGATTTCCCCGTCATTTGGCTTCTCCTGGTCCATGATCATGCGGAAGAGGGTGGTTTTACCGGCACCGTTAGGGCCTACAATCCCAACAATACCGCCGGGGGGCAGAGAGAAGTTTAGATCATCATAAAGTAATTTCCCGTCATAAGCCTTGGATATGTGGTTGGCAATAATAACTTTATTGCCGAGACGCGGACCGGCGGGTATATTGATTTCCAGTTCTTCACGCCTTTTTTCCTGCTCTTCGGAGAGCATATCCTCGTAAGCTGAAATACGGGCTTTGCTTTTAGCGCGGCGTCCTTTGGGGTTAGCGCGAATCCAGTCAAGTTCCCGGGCAAGGGTTTTCTGACGCTTGGATTCCTGCTTTTCTTCTGTAGCCAGACGCGCTTGTTTCTGTTCCAACCAGGAGGAGTAGTTCCCTTCAAACGGTATGCCTTGCCCACGGTCGAGTTCCAATATCCACCCGGCTACATTGTCGAGAAAGTAACGATCGTGCGTAACAGCAATTACGGTTCCGGCATACTGGGCCAGGTGCTGCTCCAGCCAGCCTACTGAATCGGCGTCAAGGTGATTGGTGGGCTCATCCAGGAGTAGTACGTCGGGCTCCTCAAGCAATAAACGGCACAAGGCTACACGACGACGTTCACCACCGGAAAGCACTTTTACCGAAGTATCGCCTTCAGGACAACGCAACGCGTCCATGGCCATTTCGAGTTTGCTGTCAAGGTCCCAGGCTTCCTTCTGGTCAATTTTTTCCTGAAGCTTGGCTTGTTTCTCGATCAGTGCGTCAAAGTCGGCATCCGGTTCCGAGAATTTGGCGCTGATGGCCTCATATTCTTTCAGTAGGTTTACCATCTCCTGAACGCCTTCTTCGACAACTTCTTTGACGGTTTTGTTGGGGTCCAGTTCAGGTTCCTGAGGCAGATAGCCGGTCGTAATTCCCTTTTGTACGGAAATATCCCCAAGGTAATCTTTGTCTTCCCCAGCTATGATACGAAGCAGGCTGCTCTTGCCGGACCCGTTCAACCCAAGAACGCCTATCTTGGCACCATAATAAAATGAGAGATAAATATCTTTTAAAACTTGTTTGTTGGGCTTATAAACCTTGCCGACCCCAACCATCGAAAAAATGATTTTCTGTTCGCTCAATGTGTTATTGTTTTTTTTATTAGTAATTATAACCCGATAAAATACGGTAAATTTCCGGCCATTACTTGCATATGCTTTTTCTAAGGCAGATGTTTAATTGAATTGCTTAACATTTATTACGCTCCGGGCCCAATAAAATTTGTTGAAAGTTAGAATTAATAACCCACCAACGTCTAAATGGTATCCAAAAGTTGTCAAATCTGGCTAGCCAGTGATTCGAATAAAGATAA
>JBBDMV010000016.1:0-7741 GCA_040878115.1 Balneolales bacterium | reverse complement strand
TTGCTTCGCCCCGGGTGTTCGCTTCGCTTGCACCCAAGGCTCGCAAAGACAGGTTTTCGCGGGGTTTATAGGGAGTAAGGCATGTTTTTTAAGGGTTTCCGTGATGCGGGTGCATCATGTAGAGACGCAAAATCTTGCGTCTCTACGGTGGATTAAATGAATCTGGTTGTGTAACACAGCCCCGGGCGTTGCTCTCTCGTGAAGCATGGACGCTTCACGGAGCATCCATCTGCCAACCACTTCCCGCTCCCAGCAAGCGTCCACGCTTGCTGAAATTGCACCCGGTAACCGGGAATACACAAAGGCGTTATTGGCTACCAGAGAATGCTTACTCTTTTCATAGGGCGTTGCCCCAGGTTGTTGCTTTAGCTCTTTTGGAGCGAATTGTTTTTGAAGTAGGCCCCATTGGCAAACCTATGTCATTTCTTCTCAAATGCATTGGTGACAAGTTTTTCCTGCTCGGCGGCGTGGAGCCTGGATGAACCGGTTGCCGGTGAAGCGGAGGCTGTTCTGCCCTCGTAGTGCAATACCTGCCCTTTCTGGAGCATGTGCTTAAATCTGGTCTGAACAAAGTACCAACCACCCATATTTTTGGGCTCTTCCTGGCACCAAACCAGCTTCTTCACATGCTTATATTCTTTAAGGTATTTCTCCAGGTCTTTGTCAGGGAATGGATAAAACTGCTCAAGCCGTGTTATCGCTACATGATCTATTCCATTATTTTCCTTGTAGGCCAAAAGATCGTAGTACACTTTTCCGGAGCAGAAGATGATGCGGTCAACATCCCTGGATTTCTTTACATCCTGATCGGGAATAAGCTCCTGAAACCGGCCTGTTGCCAGTTCTTCGGTGTTCGACACCGCCCTGGAATGACGCAGCAGGCTTTTTGGTGTCATCACGATCAACGGTTTCTTCGTCTTCTGCATAGCCTGGCGGCGGAACATGTGGTAGTATTGCGCCGGCGTGGTGCAGTTAACAACCTGTATATTATCTTCCGCACACAGCTGAAGGAAACGCTCCAATCTGGCAGATGAATGTTCGGGTCCCTGGCCTTCATACCCATGGGGAAGTAACATGACCAGGCCCGAGTTTTGCCTCCACTTCACCTCAGATGATGAAATGTATTGATCAATGATAATTTGTGCGCCGTTATTAAAGTCACCAAATTGGGCTTCCCATATAACCAGGTCCTCCAGGTTGGTACTGCTATAACCAAACTCAAAGCCCAGTGCGGCAAACTCACTCAGGAGGCTGTTATAAATGCTGAACTTGGCCTGGCCATCGGAAAGGTTATTCAACGGAATGAAATTTTGGCTTTTTTTAGTGCCGTGCAAAACGGCATGGCGATGCGAAAAAGTTCCCCGTTCGGAATCCTGCCCCGTTAGCCGTATCCGTGTACCTTCTTTTAGGAGTGAACCGAAAGCCAGCGCCTCGGCAAAGCCCCAGTCAATTTTCTTCTCATTATTGGCGACTATTTCATGGCGCTTAGCCAGGATCCTCAGAAGCTTGGGATTGGCGTCGAAACCTTTAGGCACTTTATTAAGCTGGAGAGCAATCTCCTTGAGCTTTTCAGCATCATATGTTGTATCCGGAATGGGTACACGCTCTTTCTGCCTGAGATCGGTGCGAACGATATGCTTGTCGGTAACTTTAAGGTCAGGCGCTTTTTTGGCTTCTTTGAAAGCTTCTTCCAAAAGCTCGTCAAATTCCTGGAATATTTGATCTACTTCATCTTTAGTAAGTTCATTCTTATGAACAAGTTCATCGGTGTAACTCTGACGAACGGTCGGATGGTCCTTGATCTCTTTGTATAGGTCCGGCTGGGTAAATGCCGGCTCATCACCTTCATTATGACCGTGCTTGCGATAGCACACGAGGTCAATTACAACATCTTTATCGAATTTCTCCCGGTAGTCGATAGCTAATTTCATTACATGCACGGCTGCTTCGGGTTCGTCGCCGTTAACATGGAATATCGGTGCAAGAATAGTTTTGGCTACATCCGATGCATAATCCGTGGACCGGGCATCTTTGGGGAGCGTGGTAAAGCCAATCTGGTTGTTGATGATAACATGGATTGTACCACCAGTCTTGAAACCATCAAGCTGAGACATGTTGAGTGTTTCGGTTACGACTCCCTGTCCTGCAAAGGCTGCATCCCCATGAATAAGCAACGGGATGATCTTTTTATCGGGCTGAGGAAGTTCAAGCACGTCCTGCTTGGCGCGTACAGCGCCTTCTACCACAGGATTGACTGATTCCAGATGGCTCGGGTTCGGCAACAACTGAAGCCTGATATTTTTGCCGTCGTTGGTCACGTGTTCCCCCCCTGCACCCAGATGGTACTTCACATCACCGGAGCCATGGAAGGTATCCGGGTCTATGTTTCCTTCAAATTCGGCAAAGACTTTTCGGTAAGATTTACCCATAGTATTCACCAGCACGTTCAGGCGCCCGCGGTGAGCCATGCCAAACAGAACTTCCTTAACGTCATATTCTCCGGCTTTCTCCAGCATAAAGTCGAGCATGGGTATCAGCGTATCAGCGCCCTCCAGTGAAAAGCGTTTATGGCCGATGTATTTTTTATGAAGAAATTCTTCAAATGCTGAAGCCTGGTTCAGCTTACGGAGAATTCTTCGCTTTTCATCTTTTCCCAGATGCGGATTGTTAAGCGAAGATTCCATTTTCTCACGCAGCCAATGCCGTTCTTCCAGGTTGTGAATATGCGTGAACTCTGCTCCGATATAACCACAGTACGTATCACGCAACAACTTTACGATAACCCGTAAAGGGGCCTTTTCATGACCACCAAGCCCTCCGCAGTAAAACTCCCGGTCGAGGTCCCACATGGTCAGGCCGTAATATTCAAAATCAAGCTCGGCATTGTACCCGGGACCGTGCTTAAGTGGGTTCACATCCGCAAGGACATGCCCGAAGGTACGGTACATGTGGATAAGCCGCATTACCGATATAGCTTTTTTATTCGATTCTATGGATGCGCTTCCATTCAGGAAACCCGTGTAATTATCGGTCCCAAATGGAACGGGTTCATAGGGGATATCCAGGTCTTTAAAAATTTCATCGAAGAAATCAGCCTCGCCGGATAGCAGCTTGTGAACACGAGCGAGAAACGACCCTGATTCCGCGCCCTGAATGTGGCGGTGATCATACGTACAGGTCATCGTCATTACGCGGCTGATGCCGAGTTGATTAAGCACTTCCTGAGACATTGACTGGAACTCAGCCGGGTAATCCATTGAGCCTGTGGCGATGATGCTCCCCTGTTTTTTCATCAGCCTGGGCATGGATGAAACCGTACCGATGGTCCCCGGATTGGTGATGGTGATGGTCGTATCCTGATAATCTGTAACCTCAAGCTTACCGGCACGAGCACGCTCGATTAACTCGTGGAATGCCACCAGAAACTCCCGGAAGTCCATTTGGTCCACAGCCTTAATATTCGGCACCACCAGGTTCCGTGATCCGTCCTTAGTGGGCAGATCTACGGCAATACCCAGGTTGATGTTTGTAGGCTGGGCCCGGTAATGCTTGCCGTCTTGCTTAGTATAATAAGAGTTAAGCTTGGGAAACTCCTTTAATGCCCTAATCACTGCCCAGGCGATAAAGTGGGTCAGTGTTGTTTTTGGCTGGATCCGGCGCTCCAGATGGCTGTTGATGATTTTTCTGTCTTCCATCAGCATCTTCACCGGCAGCACGCGAAGAGAGGTTGCTGTCGGAACCTCCAGGCTGGTTTCCATGTTTTCAACGATCTTGCCTGAAACGCCCTTTATCTGAATAAGTTCAACATCCCCGGAAGGTTTGGGGGCCGCTTTTTGTTTCTCTTCTTTTACGGGCCGTGGTTTCGGACGTTCTGTAGGCTCAGGCCCGGTACGTGGGGCCGGTTCCGGGGCAACTCCTGAAACGGATTCAGGGTCAGTAAGAGAGGTGGGTTCGCGTTCGGGCCCTGAAACCGGTTTACCATCCAGTTCATCAAAATACTGCCGCCAATAATTCGGTACAGAGGATGGACTTTCCTTATATTGATTATAGAGTTCTTCTACGAGCGCGGAGTTGGGGCCAAAAATTGTTTCCAGAGTCTTCAAGGTTTAATAATTTGTAAACAAGGTGAGAAATATAAATAAAAAGAACAGCGGTTTTAGGGTTGTAAAATAAACATCTTAGCCATGAAAATCTCAAAAAATGGATGAAAATAACAGCCTGAAATGAATACAAGATATGCATTGTTCAGTTTCTAAATCCTGATCATTTTCATCATTCTTTCAACATAATTCTTCCAAAAAATGGACAACAAAAAAAAAGCTACCGGTGCAGAAAATATTAACTGGGATTTATCTGATCTCTATAAAGGGATTGATGACCCAAAATTGCTTGAGGATAAGCAAAGAATTAAAAAACTTGCTGAAGACTTTTCTAGCAAGTACCGGACCATGGTAATGAGCTTGTCACCGGAAGAAATGCTTGGGGCTTTAGAAGAGTATGAGAAGATAAATGATCTATTAGGGCGAACAGGTTCATTTGCCTATTTAATCTGGACTACAAACACCGAAAATGCCGCTTATGGCAAGTTGGTCCAGGAAATGAACGAGTTTTCTTCAGAAATAAGTCAGAAACTGGTTTTCTTCGATCTCGAGTGGCTGGACCTGGATGAAATACTTGCTGAGGAATTGATTAATCACCCCAGGCTAGCGAAATATCGTCACTACCTGGAAACTTCACGTCGGTATAAACCTCATAAACTTGACGAAAAAGAAGAACAGCTTTTAACGGCAAAATCGGTTACCGGCAAACAAGCCTGGATTCGCTATTTTGATGAAACCCTTGGCGCAGCACGCTTCGAACTGGATGGTAAAATGCTTACCGAACAGGAAGTGCTTAGCAAGATCCATGAACCTGATCGAGCATTGCGAAAACGTGCTGCCGATTCTGTTACCTCTAAACTCAAAGACCTCAGCCGTACCACAACTTATGTATTCAACACCATTCTGGCCGACAAGCATACCAATGACAAGCTCAGGAAATTTCCAAGTTGGATAACCGGAAGAAACTTGTCCAATGAGATTTCTGATGAGTCCGTGGATTCTCTGGTTGAGTCAGTGACAAACCGTTACGACTTGCCCCAGCGGTTTTATGACCTTAAAAAAAGCCTTTTGGGGTTGGACGAATTACACGAATATGATCGTTACGCACCTATTGTTGAGACCGAAACCAATGTCAACTGGACTGGAGCAAAAGCTATGGTCCTGGATTCATATACTAAGTTCCACCCGGAGCTGGGAAATATAGCCTCGAAGTTTTTTGACAACAACTGGATTGATGCCGCCATCAAACCGGGAAAACGGGGAGGGGCGTATTCGGCCGGTACGGTGCCTTCCGCTCACCCTTATGTATTTATGAATTATGACGGTAAGATTCGCGATGTTCAAACCCTGGCCCATGAACTCGGCCATGGAGTTCATCAATATTTGTCACGGGAACAAGGCGTACTGCAAGCCCATACGCCTTTAACTACTGCTGAAACTGCTTCTGTTTTTGGAGAAATGCTTGTTTTCCAGAGCCTTCTCAAGACAATTGATGACCCTAAAGAGAAACTTTCCCTTTTGGTCGGAAAAATTGACGATACCATAGCAACGGTATTTCGCCAGATTTCTATGAACCGCTTTGAGCATTCCATCCACACGGCACGCCGTGAAGAAGGGGAGCTTTCTACACAGCGGATGAGCGAATTATGGATGCAAACCCAGAAAGACATTTACGGCCCATCCGTTTCGCTGACCTCCAATTATGAAATATGGTGGAGTTACATTCCCCACTTTATCCACACCCCGGGGTATGTATACGCTTATGCATTTGGAGAATTGCTGGTCCTGGCTTTGTATGAGCAGTACACACAAAAACCAGACGGTTTTGCCGATAAGTATATGGAACTTTTAAAAGCCGGGGGCTCCGATTGGCCCCAAAACCTCCTCGCTAAAATGGATGTGGATATAAATTCCATAGATTTTTGGAGGAATGGCCTAAATACTATAGATTCCATGATTGAACAAGCGGAAACATTGGCCAGTCAAGTTAAATAACCTCTATGCACTCAGGCAAAACCCTAAATGCTGACGCCGGCCGTACTTCAAACGGTAAACGTGAAGAAGATGCCCAGCGTAAATTTAAACAGATCGTACACGACCTAACGGTCTTGCTTCGACATTCGACCGATGCTGAAACGGTCATCTTATATTGGATAAACAAAGAACGCGAGATCTTCGTCCTTGAAACCAAGACCACCCGGTGCAAACACACCATGTTCCAGGACCGTATGGCTTTCAAAGATCTATACCTGAATGACTTTAAGGATATCAGAGAGCCTGTACAGCTTGAAGTAAACCGGCATGTAATGGCCGATGAGCTCAAGCATTATTTTAATAATGTTCCGGTAGGCTACCTGAACCTGCTGCCTTTTGTTAATAATGGAGATACTATTGCCATGACGGTTTTAGAATCCCAAAACAGTACATTCAGCGTGGAACAGGAGGAGGCCATGTCATCGTATATAAATGCATTAGGCAACCTCCTGCAGACTTATCTTCAACTTAATGATCTCGCAGATAATCAAAACCAGTGGATCGATTATGAGCACAAACTTAAAGGCATGTACGATCGTCTTGATGGAGTTGCTCTTCTAGACCGGACCATCAATGAAATTCAGGGCCTTGTGGGCAAGGGCGGTGTTTCCCTGCTTTGCCGGGGAATGAATAACTGGCATAATGTCCTTAACTCCAGGAAGGGTGTAAACCTGCCTCCTGTTGGGCTTAAGGTTGAAGATAACACCATTGCCTGGGATGCTCTCAGCCGGGGTGAACCTGTATACTCTATACATTTCAATGCAAACCCAAAACGGTTATCACCACGCGAACCCTTAAGCAAGGGCGCCAGTTTGGCCATACCCATTTTAGTTGAAGATCACAGACAAGCGGCCATTCTAGTTAATTCAGAAAATCCTCTTGTTTTCAGCGAGGCTGCAAAACACAAAATGATCAACCTTTCCCGGATTGCTTCCCTTCGATTGTCAGCACAAAAAAAAGCAGACGATCTGCCTGGTAATATAATGGCCAATGAATATTCGGCTTATAAACCCGAATTATTTGAAAAAACCGTTGAAGCTGAACTCCAGCGTAATTATGACTCTCCTGATAACCAAACCTGGGTAGGTTTTATCACCATCGACAACCTGTCGACTCTAAGAACAAAATTCCGGCTTGAAGAATTGAAAGAACTACAGCAAATCCTGATCGACCGGCTTAACCCCCCAAGCTACGGGATTAATGGTTATCTGGCTGAGCATTCAGATTATGTGTATGCATTTATAATGCAATCTAAAGGCGAGGAACCTGTAAGCGACTGGAAGGAACTCATCCGCCAGGAATTTGAAGAACCCGTTGAAATCAATGGCGGAAAGCAGGTTTACATAAAATTCATTGTCGGCTTTATTTCATTATCCGCCACTTTGGGAGACTCGTATCAAGTCATTCGTGAGGCCAAAGCAGCATTATCAGCAGCGATGAAATAATATCCAATTATATTTTTATTTAAAAAGCCATAAGCCAGATACCAGGGGAATTAAGCTACCGCCAAGTGGGGAAGGGGTGGATGGCAGATAGATGCTACGTACGAGCGTCTGCGCTTAACGAAAGAACAACGCCCGGTACGGGTAAGGGAAGCCACAGCGGCA
>JBBDMV010000015.1:34763-41135 GCA_040878115.1 Balneolales bacterium | reverse complement strand
AGGAGGCCTGAATTTCATTGATGCGTTCTTTCACGTTTTCAATGACGGCATCTGAATTCTCCCCCTTCAGCATCAGGGCCTGTCCGCCTACCGCCTCGCCCTCCCCGTTGCGGGTCATGGCACCGTAACGCACGGCGTGGCCGAAGCCTACCTCGGCTATATCACCAACCAGAATGGGCGTTTTATTTTGAGTATCGACTACGATCTTGCGCAGGTCATCAAGGTTTTCCGCCAATCCTTCCCCGCGGATGAAGATCGCTTCCGGCCCTTTTTCCACATAACTGCCGCCGACATTGCGGTTGTTGCGTTTCAGGGCCTCCATCACATCGTTCAGCGTCAGGTCCATGCTGCGCAGGTTCTCCGGGTTAACGGCCACTTCGTATTGTTTGACGTTGCCCCCCGTACTGTTGATCTCCACAATACCATCGACCCCCGACAACTGCCGGCGCACAATCCAGTCCTGAATGGTACGAAGTTCTGTGATATCGTATTCGTCTTTGTATTCGTCATCCACCACCAAAGAATACTGGTAAATTTCTCCCAATCCGGTGGTGATGGGCATTAGGATAGGGGACCCGAACATTTCGGGGATATCCTCCCGTGCCGCCTGCAACTGTTCACTGACCAATTGACGGGGTTTATAAGTACCCATATCATCTTCGAAGACAATGGTGACGATAGACAAGCCCATTTTGGAGACCGAGCGCATCTCTTCAACGCCCGGCAGGTTGGCCATGGTCAGCTCTACGGGGTAGGTAACGAACTGCTCCACTTCCTGTGTGGCGAGAGTGGGGCTTGTGGTGACAACGCGTACCTGGTTATCGGTAATATCTGGTATGGCGTCTATGGAAAGCTGTGTGAACGACCATATACCCCAGCCAATCCAGGCCAGCATAAACAAGCCGACGATCAGCTTGTTACGTATCGCATAGGTAATGAGTTTTTCAATCATAGGGTATTCGTTTGTGCTTTGTAGAAGTTTTAAAGAGAGGCTTTTTTGACGGCGGACCACAGGTCTGGAGACTTTCGATATCAGACTGACAAGTGATATACGGCATTTTGATTATAAACCGCTACCGAAAATTGACGGAAGGTCGTTATATCACACCTTTAGCATCAAAAATTATCAAAGCCTATATCCGAAAAAGCAAAAAAAGGAAGGGGTAATGTCCCGAATGAGGGGCATCAAATGAGCAATTCGGTAACACGGATCACCTGCATTGCTACCGGAGGCGAGGGGGGATCGGAATACGTTAAAAATTCAGACTGGGAATGCGGAGTGAAAAGATTGAAAAAAGTGAAAAGAAGAAGCACCGGCGACTGCGGAACATCCAATCCGGTTTTTTTTACCGGCACGGGCTTGTCAAAACAACAAGCGGTATGAATAAAATGGTGTTCGTGAACATCCATTTCGTTGTGATGCTCCTGACCTGCATCATCCTGATGATCAAGCACCAGCTCAAAGCAGCCTTCTTCTGAATTAAACACGCTAAACACCTGGTGCGAACCACTCCACCCGATCACCTGGAGAGGCAAAATTAGCATCACCAACAACCACGAGAGGGTAAACGCTACCGTTGTCGATAGAGTGATGCTTGTGCTATATTTCCGAAGAGTTTTCATAAGACCGGATAAAACTACATGTTTTATATGTAAATAAAAAATGAGAGAGCATCAGTTATGAATCTTATCTAATTTCAAATGGCAGATTTTCCGGGAAGCTTATTAACCTGAGTTCAATTAATATGGATTTTTATGAAAAAACCAATTATTGCGCTAAAAATGATCCCCATGTACGATTATTTTAGGTAGAGGTCGTGCTTAGGCAACTTCGGAACAACGCCATATTATAGCCATATCGAAACCGTATCAAGGCCGTATATATACAGTGTTGATATGGCCTTGATATGGTGTTGATATGGCGTTGTTCCGAAGTTGGGAAATCAAAGCCCGGCTCATGCAGGGTATAATCGAGCTCAGGTTAATATGCTTTTATAGGGCCTTTTTAAAAAAATTAATTATCCACGAACAATCAAAACTTCCAATCTGCGGGGGCCATGCACACCCTCAACGCGATCCAGCTCAATATCAGAAGTTGCCGATGGCCCTGAAATAAAAGTAATGGGATTAGCCGATTCTTTAATGCCTGAATCCAAGGCGGCATATGCTTCGGGGACATTGCCTACTATCTGTTTTGCAAAAACAACACACAGGTGATAGTCCGGAAGCAGGGTCAATATCCTTCTTCCCTGCCTGGGGCCACCGTTAAGAACAATTGTTCCCGTCTGGGCTATGGCCAGATTGCAGCCTGTAAGTACACCGTCGCTGGCATCGAGTTCATTTTGTGTATGATGTATATCCCCGTCACGTAGTATCTCCAGGTTCTCCGGTAACCAATCATTTGGGATCTCCTGGGGTACGATAAGCTTTTTTATACTACCCTTTAGGCAAGCTTCTGAAATAGCTTTAATCAACTCATCTTCTTCTATGGCCGTTACTTTTGCCTTGTATTCACTTACCCTTTCGGCAAAAAGTTCAATGCATTCATCTTCGGTTAACAGGCTTTCAAGCTGATAATTGCGTTCGATGATCAACTGTTGAGGGTCTTCGTTTTCAGGGACATCTTTCAATGCCTGGCGAACTTCATTCAGCATGCGTTCTTTAGCCGAGCTCATTACGTTCCTCCCACCAATCTCTAAATGATTTTTTTGGCATAGGCTGAATATCACGCATAGCTGTCCACCCTGATAGCTTGCCCGGTAACCTGGAAATAGATCCTTTTTTTATAACAAGTTTCTGTCCTAAACGAGCCAGCTTGGGTATTTTTTTGTATCTGCTTTGATTTGAAAAAGCCCACGAAAGGGTTTTCATCATCATGTTTTCGGGATCCTTTTCTTTCCGGAAGCTGCCATTTTCTTGCTTATGCCTGACTACTTTACCTCTTAGGTGCTGAAGGACTTCCGGTATATTGATCTTAACGGGGCAAACCTCATAACAAGCCCCACAAAGGCTGGATGCAAAGGGCAGCGATGCCGGTCCACGATTTTCTATTCCTTTTAGTTGAGGGGTCAGAATGGCCCCTATTGGACCGGGGTAAACTGAATCGTAAGCATGTCCGCCGGTACGTTCGTAAACCGGGCAGACATTCAGGCACGCACTGCACCGTATGCAATTCAGGGTTTGCCGGCCAACCTGATCTTTCAATACCTTTGTACGGCCGTTATCCAGTAAAACAAGATGAAACTCCTTTGGGCCGTCATGTTCACTAACTCCGGTCCAAAACGAGTTGTACGGGTTCATTCGCTCCGCTGTGGAGGATCGTGGTAAAAGCTGCATAAATACTTCCAGGTCCCGCCACTCTGGAAGTATCTTTTCGATACCGACCACGCTGATAAGTACCTCGGGCAGTGTGGTACACATACGTCCATTCCCTTCTGACTCTACTACAGCAACCGTTCCGGTTTCTGCAACAGCAAAATTGGCACCGCTTATACCCACTTTGGCATCCATAAAGTTGCGCCGCAAATATAACCTTGCCGTTTCAGCCAAGTCGGCTGGTTGATCGGTTAAGGTAAGATTATCCTTACCAATTGTCCTGCTAAAAAGCTCCCGTATTTCCGAGCGGTTCTTATGAATGGCCGGTACGAGAATATGAGAAGGAGTCTCTTCAGCCAGCTGCACAATTAATTCTGCAAGATCTGTTTCAAGAGCATGAATACCTTCTTTGGATAATGCTTCGTTCAGACCAATTTCGTCGGTTGTTATAGATTTTACTTTTACAACATCCTTTACGTCATGGCTTTTTACGATGCTTGTTATTATCTCATTAGCCTCTTCGGCATTGTTGGCCCAATGCACCTGACCACCTGCACGTTTTACTGCCGCTTCCAGCTCTGGCAAATACGTATCCAAGTGCCGCAGCACCTTTTCTTTTATGGCCCGGCCGGCTTCACGAAGTTCTTCCCAGTCGTCCATCTCACCCACGATTGCCGCACGTTTATCCCGGATGGTATGAGTAGCATGCCGCAAATTGCTACGCAACTGATTATTGGACAAATATTTCGAAGCTGTTTCCTCAAAGGTGGCATTATTCTGTTTAGCTGTTTTCATTTCAGACATATGAACCTCCGTTTTCTTCTACAGAAGCTAAAATTTCCGCCAGATGAACCGTATTGACCCCGGCATTTTGACGATGCAGGCCTCCGCCAATATTCATTAGGCAGGAATTGTCACAAGCCGTGCATACTTCGGTTTCGGTATTCAGGACATGTCGGATTTTATCTCCCAGCATAGCCATAGAGGTATCAGCGTTTTTAACGGCGAAAGTACCTCCAAACCCACAGCACTCCTCTGCTTCCTCCAATTCTACCAGTTCGATTCCACGTACTGCTTTTAATAATTTTAGAGGGGCATCGCCTACCTTTAACATGCGCAATGAATGGCATGTGGGATGGTAAGTTACCCGGTGCGGGTAATAGGCCCCAACATCAACGATGCCAAGTTTCTTTACGAGAAATTCTGACAGTTCATAAACGCGCGGGAGCAAACCTTCGACTTGTGATCTCAGTTTTTCATCACCGGCATAAGAAGCCAAATGTGAGTAAGAATCCCTGACCATGCCAACACATGAGGCGGATGGAGCTACAATGGCCTCGGCATCCTTGAATGTATTTACAAAACGACGCATGAGGGGGACAGCTTCGTTTATATAACCGGAATTGTAATGCATTTGTCCACAACAGGTCTGTTCCGGAAGAAAATCCACTTCATGACCAAGCCTTTCGAGCAAATGCACCATTGCCTTTCCCGTCTCCGGGAAAAGCATATCATTAAAACAGGTTATAAAAAGTGAAATTCGCATAGTATATTATCTCATTCAAAAACAATGGCTGTAGATTAAACAGTGGGAAACTTTTTATAAATATATGTTACGCAAATTAAGGTACAACTGTTCTCCTCCAGCTATATCGTTCAATACCTGAATTACTGAACGGAGTATGTTGACGGTAATTTAACAACCCCTTTAAAGAAGAGGCGGCTTCCTTATCAACCCCGTTGATTACTAGTGCCGCACCCAGGGCGGAAGCGTGAGGCAGCGAAGCTGTATGTACTTTTTTATTCGGAAACCTGGAGGCTAGTATTTTTACAAATAGATCATTTTGACTGAAACCGCCTGTAACAATAAGCTTTTCAATTTTATCAGAACCTTGTGCTAATTCAATCGACTCCGCCTGAATTGAAACCAGGTCCAGCATCAACTGATGATAGGCCTCCTCATAAGATGAAAATTTCTCTAAATTCCATTCGCCTGGTTTATCCTGTTGGCAAGGGCCGGAACTATAGGCTGTTTCAAGCTCTAATTTCTTTGCCGGATTATTTTCATTTATCAGGTTTTCCAAAATAGCGGGATTAACATCAATATCCTGGGCATCCTCTTCAGTGTTCCTGTTGAAATGCCGGTCAAGCTTTTTCCTCTGATGAGCATATTCATTACCCAAAAAGAAACGAGAAGCTTTCACCTGTTCACCATGAATGCTCATAAAGCAAAGGCAATCTTTTTGTAGTTCTTCAAATAGCAGGGGTTCTTTGTTAAAGGGATTAAGTGTGATACTCCAGGTTCCGGTTGATATAAGTATGAACGGTTCATCAAAAGCATACAGATAAGGTGCCAGGGCTGCAGAACTATCGTGAATACCCGGACCCGCTTTAAATTTTACCTGTTCGAAGGAAACCTCCCTGGTGAGGTTATTGGGCTGACTGTCAGGAAGCAATCTTAACAGGTCTTCATCTTCGAGCCACCTGTGATATTTATTATTTTTAAAATCCCATAACATCGTATGGCATCCTATACTAGTAAGCTCTGAAGTATACTCGTTGGTAAACAGGTAACTCAAGTATTGAGGAAAATGCAGAGACTTTCTGATCTTTTCAAGTATCGAAGTCTTACTTTTTTTAAGCCAGTAAAGCTGCAAGCCTGAATTTAGCATTCCTAAAGGCGGTGAAGCTGTTTCAAAATGAACCTTTTTTTGTCCTCCATATAACGTATAAAACTGTTTTAGCAGATCATCAGGATATGGTTTTAAATAATGATAAAATGGACTAATCGCTTCTCCATTTTCGTTTATATGAACAAGGCTTGCACCATAGGTTGAAAAGTTGAGGGTCGTAATATTAAATTTCTTACTGTAAATTACTGACCTCAACTGATTTTTTATCCAATCTTCCAAAAGGTTTAAATCTTCACAAGGAAATCCGTCTTCATCCTCAGCCTGATCAAGAATTGTCTGTTCACTATGAATAATTTTATAGTCTTTATTAAATAACAGAAATTTCTTATTGGTTTTACCAATATCAAAAACTGCGGTTACCGGA